>JACRKW010000385.1 GCA_016215215.1 Acidobacteriota bacterium | reverse complement strand
TACGCCTTCGCGTAACGCCCTGCAGGTGAGCCCGATCCATGCGGCGGTGGAACGCAACGATCCCTCGCTTGCCGGGCTGCTGCTCTCCCATGGGGCCGATCCCGATGCCAGGGAGTTTCTAGGAGCGACGGCGCTCCACACGGCGGCGGCGGGCGGCAAGACCGCTCTGGTGAAGCTACTGCTCGGCTTCGGCGCCGACCGCGCCGCCCGCACCAAGCGCGGCGAAACGCCATTCGATCTGGCCAAGAAGGAAAACCACAAAGAGGCGATGGCGCTGCTTCAATAGCGGCGTCGGTGGATCGTCGCCGCCCGCAGCGGATGGCAGCCGGGGAGGCGCGGAAGCGGGGGCTCCGGCACACGATTCAATTACCGTGCAGGCGCGGCGGTAGGCCGGCTAGATTCGGTCCGGCGCCTTCTTAAGTCCAGAAACTTGCCGCTTGAACTAGATAGGAAGGCCGGACGTTCGCATCCAGGACCTTGCTCGACAGCAGCTGCCCGCATTTGCGGCGGCGCCGTGCTAGGCCGCGAGTTTGCACCGCAGGCGCGTCGTCCCCCGGAGGAAGGAGACAACTTCTCGCGGCGCCGCCCTATTCGAATTATGGAGTCCGCATCTCCTATTGTCGTGACGAAGGAGTGACGAAACTGGCATTGCCCGGCAAAGTCGCGGCGACAGTGGCGCGCATCGTTGGCCAGGGGTGTGCGATCATCCCCCGGCTGGCCAACAGTCACAGTTTCGTCACGACCCCGCCCGAGCTTCGCCCGTATCTTGGACTTGAATGCGGTACGGAGAATCTGTCAGGACGGCTGGCATCGCGATCTCTCTGCTGTTGTGGTGGGGCAGCCATCCCGCCATCGGCCAGACGGGCTGCGCCTTGCCGGGCAGCAATGTCCCGTGCATCACGCACGACGAGTTCGCCGTGGTGGAGGGCGACATCCTTGTTCCGCTCCCGTCCGGCGCGGCGAAGGGGACGCGTACGGCTCTGGTCGCGCAGGCTCCTTTTGCGGCCCAGCCCTGGACCGGCGGCGTCATTCCCTACGCCTTTGATCCCGGGGTGGCCAATCGGGAGGCGGCACGGTCGGCGATGCGGCGATGGGAGGCTCTGGTCCCGGTCCAGTTCAAGGAACGCACGGTGGAGACGAACTACGTCCGCATTCGGGCCGGCAGTTGTTCGTCCTCGATTGGCATGGCAGGCGGTGTGCAGTCCATGTACGCCGACTGCCCCCCGGGCGCGATGATTCACGAACTGGGCCACATCCTGGGGTTGCTCCATGAGCACACGCGTCACGATGCTGGACGCTGGCTCGACATTCCTTTCGCCCGGCTGCCTTTCAACCGGGTGACCTCCTGGTACCCGATGCGGCGTGCCGCCGATTCAGGCCCCTACGACTACGCTTCCATCATGCATTACCCGTTGATCGACGACCTCTTTGGCCATCCGGGCGTCACCACCATTCCACGCGGCATCCCCACCGCCTACGACGCGGAGAACGGGCAGCCATCCCGGGGCGACGTGGAAGCGCTTCATCGGTTTTACGGGTCCGCAATCTCCGTCTACACGGTAGCCACCCACCCCGCCGGATTGCCAGTGTTGGTCGATGGTATAGCCTACAATTCCCCGCAAGCTTTTGACTGGGCGGCCGGAACCACTCACACCATCGAGGCGGCCGCTCAGACCGGCGAGGAAGCGGTGCGCTACACCTTCGCCCATTGGAGCGATGGAGGAGGCCGCGTGCACACGGTGGCCGCGACCGGGGATGTCACTTTATTCATTGCCAACATGCAAGTGCACGGGCAGATTGGCGCGGTTTCTGAGGACCCGGCTCGTGGCTCGGTTGAGTTGGCAGGCGGGGTGATCCCAGGTTTCGTGCCAAGGAGCGGGGAGGCGGTGCTGAGCGCAACCCCGAATCCAGGTTTCAAGTTCGCTCGTTGGGTGGACGCTGAGGGCGCCGTTTACGGCGCCAACCCTCTGCGGATCGTCGTGATGCCAGGCACACCTTCCTCCTTCCGCGCTGAGTTTACCAATGAGCCCATCACCGTGATTGACTCCGACCCGGCGGGCATGCCGGTCACGGTTGATGGGATTCGCGTCCAGACGCCCTTTGGAGCCGCTTGGCCGGCGGGCAGTGAGCACACGGTAGCGGCGCTAGTCAGCATCGAAAGCCCCAACGGGTATCGGCAGAAGTTCAGCGGCTGGAGCGATGGGGTTCTCGATCCCTGGCGCAAGGTCACCTCGGGCGGGGAGAGCGCCAGATGGACAGCCCGCTACACGAGCGAGTGCAGGCTGGTGGTAACCCAGGGTCCCTTGATATTTCTCCGGCCGTTTCTTCCGAATGACCGGACCCCGCCTCAGGTGACCATCGATCCCTCTTCGGTGGACGGCTACTACCCGGCGGGTTCCACAGTGAGGATCCGGTTTGAGCCGAAAGGCGAACTGCATTTCGCCGGGTGGGATGGTTCGATCGTGAGTGGTGAACCCGAGATCGAGCTGAGACTCGAGATGCCGCACCTGATTGGGCTGGACGCCCGGCTGCCTCGCGAAGTGTGGCCGGGAACAATCTACGACGCCGCTTCCGGCATCCCGTGGGATACTCGTCCCATCGCTCCGGGACAAGTAGTGAAGATAACGGGGACCGGCCTGGGTCCTGCGTCCGGCTTGCGCGCACAGATGTTGCAGGCTGGGGTCCTGCCGCTGGAGCTGGGAGGAACTCAAGTCTTCTTCGACGGTACGCCTGCACCCATCCTGTACAGCTCCGATGGTGAACTGCTGGTGGAGGTCCCACCAACTGCGCCCGTGGGCGCCCGCGTGCAGCTTCAGGTGGCATATCAGGGCATGTCCGGCGCACCGAGCGGGCCAGGCTCGGTGGCAGCGACCGCGCCCGCCATCTTTCGGGCCCCCGGTTCCCCCCGGTTTCAAGCCCTCGCCTGGAACGAAGACGGATCGGAAAACGGGAGCACGCAGCCCGCGCCGCCGGGCTCACTGCTCACGGTCATGGTCAACGGACTCGGCGCGGCTCCCGCATCGATGCAGGCGGTGTCCGCCTTTGCCGGTGGTTATCGGGCCGAAGTCGTCTCCTTGATGATGGCGCCAGGCTTGCCGGACACGGTGCAACTGGTGGCGATCCGCTTGCCGGACTGGCTGGAGGGCGAAGCGCATACTCTGGCAGTGGCAGTGGATGGGAACATGAGCGCGAGTCCGGCCACTGTTGCGATCCGGCGGCCTGCGCTCGGGGAGACCGGCTTGGGCGCCTCCGCAGGCGGGGGCAAGCGCTGAACATGCGGAACGGTGAGTCGGCCATCGCCACGCCACGATGGAGGGCGGGCAGAAGGGAAACGTGTGTGATCAGACGAAAAGCAAGGAACGGCGGAGCCATGAGGACGATGCTGATGGTATTGTGCTTCGGCGTTGTGCCGGCGGGTCCCTCGCTGGCGCAAGTGGATGCGGCCAAGGCAGACGCCTACTTCGCCGAGGCCGCGCAATTCTGCAAGAAGGACGACGGAAAGCTGTGGGGCGTGTCGTTGTGCGGCCCGATGGTGTTTGCCGACGCGGCGACGGGCACCATAGCGACGAATCTCCCTGTGCCCGCCGCTCCGCGGCCTGCCACACTCGGCTTCGCCAACGCAACCGCCGAGTGGGGAGGCATGCGCTGGAGCACCTACGTCTGGCAGATGATTCCGGCGGCGAGGCAGGCGCGCGGGAGGCTGTTTTTGCACGAGTTGTTTCATCGTGTGCAGCCGGAGTTGGGATTACAGTTCGGCGAAGCCGCCAACGACCATCTGGACACACTGGAGGGACGCTACTGGATGCAGCTGGAATGGCGCGCGCTGGCGGCCGCGCTGCGCGGGCAGGCCGATATCCGTGCCGCCGCCGTGGCCGATGCGCTCGCCTTCCGCTCGGCGCGGCGCGCTAAGTTCCCGGACGCCGGTGAAAGCGAGCGGCGTCTGGAGATCAACGAGGGGCTGGCCCAGTACACAGGCACGGTGCTGGCCGCCGGGACCGCCGCCGAGGCTGTCGCCGATGCCCTTCAACAGTTGGAGGACGTGGCGACCACCCCCAGTTTCGTGCGCACGTTTGCTTACCCGTCCGGAACGGCTTACGGCCTGCTGCTTGAGGCCGCGTCACCGGGCTGGACCCATCGCCTCCGGTCGGACGACGACCTGGCGGAGTTGTTGCGGCAGGCTACGGGCTGGACGCCCGCCTCGAATGCCAACTCGGCCCAGTCGCGCCATGGCGGCGAAGAACTGCTGGCCGCCGAGACACGGCGCGAAGTGGAACACCGGCGGCGCATTGTCGAGCTGCGGCGGCGGTTCGTCGACGGTCCGGTGCTGGTGCTGCCTCACGCGAAGGTCTCCACTTCGGTCACCATGGGCCGTGTCGTGATCCCCGGCGCGGGGACGGTGTTGCCGAAGTTCAGGACCGTCGCGGAGTGGGGCACGTTGGAGGCTGAGAGCGTGCTGACTTCACCTGGCCGGGACAAACTAGTGGTGCCCGCGCCGGCACGGATCGACACCCAGGCCGTGACTGGCGAAGGATGGGTGTTCCATGTCGCCGAAGGATGGAAGATCCAGCCGGGGCCGCGTAAAGGCGACTACCAGCTCCTGCCTGCCGCCTCACCGCCGCGCTGATCGGCGGGCTTGGCCTATTGCGGCAGCCACACCACCGGCTTACCCTGAAACCAGCCGCCGCCGCCAATTATGGCCCAGTCTATGGGAAAACCCCCTTCGTGCGTGTACACAAAACCCAGCCCTTGGGCGCCGGCCGGTACATCGAAGGTCCGTGAGGTGTTGAGAGTCTGCCCGGCCTGGACCTTGGTGGCATAGGGAATGTCGGTCGGCAACGGGACGGGGTAGTGGCGGCGATTCGAGGCCTCGATGAGATACCCGACCGTCCCTCTCTCCCCCATCGGCCTGCCACGCCCCCGATTCGACAGGCTGATGCCCACCACCACC
>JACRKW010000117.1:4647-7713 GCA_016215215.1 Acidobacteriota bacterium | reverse complement strand
TGATCTTGTTGCTCGGAGCGTTCTGCCCGCGGAGCGTGCCGCTCTTGAGAATCGTCAGCCCGCCGGCGGCTGTCTTCAGTAGTTCGCGTCGTTGCATGGGGAAATGACCTCCCGAACATACTATCCGAGGTCCGCCCCCGTCTGCTCGCCCTCCCTAGACGACGTACCGCAGCACCACCGCGAAATGGCACACGCTGCCCGTCAGCACGAACACGTGCCACACCGCGTGCGCGTACCTCCGGCTGGAAGCGAAGAAGATCACCCCCAGCGAGTAGAACAGCCCGCCCGCCACCAGTCCCGCCAGCGCCGCGCCCGGCAGCGCGCGCCATAGCGGCACAATCGCCACCACCGCCATCCAGCCCATCAGCACGTATGCCGCCGTCGACAGCAGATGCAGACGGCCCGTAAAGAAAATCTTGAACACCACCCCCATCACCGCCAGCCCCCACACCGCGCCGAAGAGCGACCACCCCCACGCTCCCCGCAGCGTCACCAGCGTGAACGGCGTGTAGGTCCCCGCGATCAGCACGTAGATCAGGCAGTGGTCCAGGATGCGGAACACTCTCTTCGCCCGCCCGTTGGTCAGCGCGTGATAGAGCGTCGAAACCGCGTAGAGAAGGATCAGGCTCGATCCGTACACCGCCGCCGCCACCACCTGCACCGCCGTGCCTTCCAGCGCCGCGCGCACCACCAGAACCACCAGCCCAGCCACGCCCAGCAACGCCCCCAGGCCGTGCGTCACCGCGTTGGCGATCTCTTCCCCTATCGATGGCGCCGCCGGGAATCCCGGCGCTGTTTCCTTCGGCACGTCTTCCATCATGCCTCCTTTGCCACCCTCATGTATTAAACTGCCAGCATGTCTCGATTCGCACTTGCGCTTCTCATGCTCCCCGCGCTGACGATGCCCTCGCTGGCCCAGCCGAAGGGGAGCCCGTTTGCCGGCCGGTGGAACTTCAACCACGTCTCCCCCAGCGGGACAAGGGCCAGTTGGCTCGGCATCACCGAGAAAGACGGCAAGCTTGATGTCATGTATCAGCCCACCGGCGGCAATGTCATCCAACTCAAGGACGTCAAGGTGGACGGGAAACGCCTGCTCCTGACCATCAATCAGGCCACCCCCAACCGGCCCGCCACCACCTGGGAGCTGGAAGCAGCCGGCGACAAGCTCACCGGCTCGCAGCGCCGCGGCGAGAGTTCAATGCCGCTGGAAGGCCTGCGCGCCCCCGCCTTGAAGCGCCCCGAACCCAAGAACTGGACCAAGCCGGAGCCGCTCCTCAACGGCAAGAACCTCGACGGCTGGGAGCCGATCGGCGACCCCACCAAGAGCCGTTGGGTCGTCAAGGACGGCCTGCTCGTCAATGAGGACCATGGCTCCAATCTCAAGTCTGTCCGCAAGTTCGACGACTTCAAGCTCCACTTCGAGGTGAACTGCCCGGACCACGCCAACAGCGGCATGTACCTCCGCGGGCGCTACGAAATCCAGCTCGAATACGACCCCTCCTCCACCAGCCCGCCCGAGCGCCGCATGGGCTCCATCTATGGCCGCATCGCCCCCAATCAGCAACTGCCCAGCATGGCCGGCAAGTGGGAGACCTTCGACGCCACCTTCGTCGGGCGCACCCTCACGCTTGTGCGCAATGGCGTCACCATCATCGATCATCAGGAGATCGAGGGCATCACTGGCGGCGCGCTAGACGCCAACGAGGCCGAGCCTGGGGCTTTCTACATCCAGGGCGATCACCCCGGCGGGCTGAAGTTCCGCAACATCACCATCTCGGTGCCGAAGCGCTAGTCGCTCACTCCGTTCCCGTCTTGGTCTCCGGCGGTCCGGGCGCTTCCGCCGCCGGCGGCTTCCGCTGGCGGCCGCGGGTCTGAACCGCGCTCAGGTACTCGCTGAAGCTCCGGGGGCGCGCCGCGCCCCTCTGCAACTGCTGCTGAACCGCGCGCTGGTAGCCCTGCAAGTGCTTCTTCCGCGCCGCCCCGGTCAGTGATGCACCTTCGATGTCCAGCAGGATCTCCATCTCCCAGGCCTCAAACCTGGTGCGGTGGAGCCGCCCTGTCAGCAACTCCTCGATCAGCCGGTTGAACTGACCGAGCAACGCTGTGCTTTCCGGGTGCACGGCCTTGCCTCCTCCATTGACCTATCGGCAGGCGCCATTGCAGACCTTAGCATGCCCGGCGCTACAGCGGAAGCTGCGCCGTCCGCCGCCGGAGCCACCGGCCTGTATCATGGCCTGTATGAAAAGGCGGGATCTTCTACTCACCCCCAGCGCTGTAGCCATCCTCGCCGCGGCCCAGACGCCCGGCGCGCCCGACACGCAAACCAACGCGCACGGCACGGAGTACTTCCTGCTCGGCAACGGTCTCATTACCATCGGCGTGCAGTCCGCGCCGGTGCCCGAAGCCGGCTCCCATTGCGGTCTTGTGGTCATGTCCCCCGACCACATGAACCGCAAGACCGGCTCCCTGCTCTGGCATTCCCGTAGCGGTCTCGCCGATACGCGCCTCACCCTCTGGTCCGGCGCGAAGCCCTCCTCTCCCAAACCCGGCCAGGCCGAAATCGAGTGGACCTATCCGGACGGCGTCCCCACCGTCCGCATCCGTTGGGCCGCGGAGGGCTACCGTATCACCGAGGATCTCTGGTGCCCCGCTGGCCACCCCGCCCTCATCCGCAGGGTCACCCTGGAAGGCGCGGGTGAAGCCCGCCTCTCCGCCACCCTGCGCCCGAATCCGCTGCTCTTTGACGAGTACGACGTCGATCGCCAGCGCGCCCGCCTCTCCGCCGGCGGCTACCATCACGTCGAGCTCTACGCCTTGGAACCCGCGCGGACCGTGGACCGGAGCCTCGAGATCCGCGTCACCGGCAACTCGGTCGCACACTTCATCTTCACACTCGACTCCCCAGGCCTCGCCGTCGATCCCGCCGCGCTCCGTGCCCCATCGTCTGCGTACTGGCGCGGCTGCTCCGCGCTGTCCACGGGCGATCCCGGCCTCGACCACCTCTTCCGCGCCTCCGGCCACGGCATCCGCGCCGTCGTCTCCGGCACCGGCAAGATGGACGGCGGC
>JACRKW010000117.1:0-4625 GCA_016215215.1 Acidobacteriota bacterium | reverse complement strand
TACAACCTCGAATGGGTCCGCGACGCCGCTATGGTCTCCGAGGGCGCCGTCCTCACGGGCCAACCCGAGCTCGCCGCCACCATCCTCGACCGCATCCTCACCCGCATGGTCGGCGACAACGGCGCCGCGCTGGACTCCAGCTTCCACCGCCCTCCCGAGACCATCGAGCTCGACCAGAACGGCCAGCTCATCCACGCCCTCTGGACGCATTGGGCCTGGACCGGCGACGACGCACTCATCCGCAAACACTGGCCCCGCATCAAGGCCACCGCTGATTATCCCCTGCGCGCGGAGTTCCTCGACCAGCGCACCGGCCTCGTCAAGAACTCCCGCGAGTTCTGGGAGCGCGGCCCATCGCACGGCATCCGCGACGGCTACGAACTCGCCTATCAGGCCTGGAACATCGCCGGCTGGCCCATGGCTGCCGAAATGGCCGAACACCTCGGCGACGGCGAACGCGCCCCCGTCTGGCGCACTGCGGCCGCTCAGATGAAGCAGTCGTTCCTCAACGACCCCGTCTACTCATTCATCGACGGAGGCCGCTTCATCAAGCGCCGCCTCGCCGCTGGCCCCAGACAGCAAACCGCCGAACCGCCCAATCGCCTCTCCATGCCCGCCGGCATGCCCTTGCGTGAAGAGGCCGTTTCCTACCTCGACCCCGACGCGTCTTCAGTCTTCCCCATGCTGCTCGGCATCACCGATCCAGGAAGCGATGTTGCTCGCCGCACCCTGGAGGCCGTCGAAACCCTCTGGAACCAGCGCTGGCGGAACGGCGGCTACGGCCGATACCACGTCACCGGCGAGCCCGATTCGCCCGGCCCCTGGCCCTTCGCCACACTCTTCATCGCCCGCGCCTATCTCGAAGCCGGCGTTTCAGACAAGGTCTGGCGCGCGCTGCGCTGGCTGCAAAGCGTCCCCGGTGGAAGATCCGGCGCATGGTTTGAGTTCTACGGCGACCGCCCCTCGCCACCGCTGCCTCAGGTGGCCATCATCCCTTGGATCTGGGCCGAGATCGCCATGCTCATGGTCGCCGGAGTCCTCGGCGTGCGACCCACGCCGTCGGCGCTCGTCATCCGACCCAACCTTCCGCTCGGCCTGGACTCTCTCAGCTCGAAGCTCCGCTTCAATCGACAGGACCTCCACCTCTCGCTGCGCCGCGCTACGGCCGAGCCTTGGGCCAAAGCCAACGGACGGAATGTCCCTATCGACAAGGGATCGGTTCGTTTGCCCCGGCCGCAAGGCCCGCTCGAGATTGAAATGAGCGTCTGAGCCGCCGGCTACAGCAGCCCGCCCTCACGCGCGAAGCTCAACGCCTCGATCGCCGCGCCGCGAGCCCCCGCCGTATCGCCGTTCGGCATGATGTGGATCGGGATGCCCGCTTGCTCTTCCCTCTGCGGGGGCATGCCCGCGCGGATCTCGTCCACAAACCACTTCTGGAACTCCGCTCCGGTCTCGATCGCGCCGCCACCCACGATCAGCGCGTCGGGGTCGAACGTATTGATCATCTCGTCGTAGAACAGCCCCAGCGCGTGCGCCTGCGCGCGGAAGATCTCGCGGCACATCGCATCGCCGCGCTCCGCCATTCCGCGCACCGCCTTGGCCGCCTTGTTCAAGTCACCCAAGGCGCCCAGCTCATGCCCCGGGAACTTCTCCAGGAAGTAGGGCAGGAACGACTTCTCAATCGCCGTGAGCGAACACACCGATTCCAGGTCGCCCGTGCGCCCGCAGTTGCAGCGCGGCACAAGCCCTTGAATGTTGGCGATGCTCTGGTAGGGCAGCAGCACGTGGCCCAGTTCGCCGCCGAAGCCCTTGCGCCCCTTCACCACGTGGTTCTCCACGATCACCCCGCCGCCCAGCCCCGTGCCGATGATTGCCGAAATCGACGTCGCCTTGTTCTCTGCGCCGAAGATCGTGTAATGGCCCCACAGCGCCCCGGCGTTGCCGTCGTTGAGATAGGTCACCGGCTTGTCGAGCTTGTGCGCCAGCCCGGCGCGGATGTCGAAGCCGGCCCAGTCGGCGTGAACGAAGTTGGTCGAGCCCTTGGCCGACAGCACGCCGGAGGACGACGCCGGTCCCGGCGTATCCAGCCCCACCACCTCCACATCGGCGCGAGTCAGGCCCACCTTCGCAAGAGCGATGTCCAGGCCGTCGGAGATCTGCTGCAGGCAAACCGCCGGCCCTTCTTTCGAGCGTGCGGGATGCTCGCACAGCCCGTCAATCAAGAACTGCTCACCCGCAGTCAGGAACGTGTAGTTGACGGCCGTGCCGCCCAGATCCACTCCGGCTACCACTTGCATAAGGGAACTCCTGAGTCACTCGAAAACATTCAAGATAGCAGGAAGGCGCGGCCGCGCACAGTTCCCCGCTCACTCAAGGCGACGGCTTGATGGTGGTGGCATCGGCTCGCCCGGACTTCACCTCGTAGATCCGCTTGTGCGTCTCTTGCGCCGCGCGCACCAGTTCCTGATAGGGCAGGTCCACCACGTTCAGGAATCCGTAGTTCAGCCGCTCAAGATCCGCTGGCCGCCCGGTGGGCTGGTTATCCACCAGTTGAAACCAGTGCGTGCCGACCACCGCCGGATGCGACGCCGCCTTCTCCACGAAGTAACGGTACGCCTTCGCGCGCTCGGCCTGGTCCTTCACCTTGTGGCCCCAATAGAACAGCCCCTGCAATCCGCGCCCCGGCGCGCACGCCGTGAATTCACCGATCAGCACCGGCCTGCCGGAAAGCCGCGTGTAATGGTCCATTCGCGAATGATCCGGAGCATAGTCCTCCGAGTACTCGTTGATGCTCAGCACGTCGAACAGCGAACTCATGCGGATCCACTCATCGCGCGGCTCTCCGGCGAAACGCGTGCCCAGCACCAGGTGATTGCCGTCATAGCGGCGGATCGCATTGACCACCACCTCGAAGTACCGCCTGCCGCAGGCGAACGGCCAGTTCCGCTTGATCTCCTCGGCCCGGTCCGGGTGGGCCGCCAGCAGCCGCCGCAGTTCGCGTTTGGTCCCGGAGTCCTGCGGATCTTCCAGTACCATCTCGGCGAATGGTTTCAATGACGAGAACTCACGCGCCCAGTTCGGCTCGTTGCCGATGAACCAGCCGATCAGGTTGGCATCGTCCTTGTGCCCCGCCACCTGTTTGCGCGCCGCCGCGTCCACGTTCTGCTCGAACTCGGCGGAGAAGACGTCCGGAAAGTCCCAGGGGAAGGGGAACGTCTTGCGCGTCGTCCATCCCGCGAGAGGCAGCGTGTAGGGCAGTCCGCTGGTTGCCGCCAACTTCTCATCCGCCCAGTTGGCGATCGTGTTGAAACCCCAGTTTCTCAGCCGCGCCACGATGGAGGAAGCCCAGCCCTGCTCCCACTCCGGGCCATGCCGCTGAATGACGTTGGCCAGATAGAACGACACCACCTCGCCCGGCGCAAGCCAGGCCGGCCCGGTCTCGGGCAGTCTCTCAAACAGGAACTCGCGGCCCGTCGCCCGCGTAGCGTAGCTCGCCTGCCGGGCGTTCACCACGTCCATGCCCGTGGAGTAGAACAGATGCCCGTGCGGGTCCACCAGGTGCCAGCGCCCTGCCACCAGTTCGGTGCGGAAGTACCCGCTGGCCTTCGAGCGGCTCCGCTCATCTCCGCCAAGCGGGCAGAACGGAAACGCGATGGGTTGCGGCCTGTCCGCGTTCCAGAGCCCGCGCAACTCCTCAATCGAACGCGCCTTGCCCGGCCACTCCTCGTTCATCCATTGGCCGAATCGGTCGATGACGGGCTTGCGGTCCAGGATCTCGTCCTTTCCCGCCTCCGCCGTCAACGCCAGATTGGTGATGGAAAGCGTCGACGCCTCCGCCGGGCGCTTCATGCGGAAGACCAGTTCGTCCACCTTCTCGAAGGTGAACAGCCGCTGCGGCCACGCCTTGTAGCCCAGCGGCCTGAGCGGCGTCATCCCGCGCGTCTGGTGGAACGCCTCAAAGGGAACCACCGCGCCGATGCGCAGTCCGGCCAGCGGCTCCATCACCAGGCTCTTTACCTGTGTGCCGTCGGAGAAACCCACCGAAAACGGCTCAAGCGATGAGGCGATGAACTCGAACCGCATCGCCTTCCACGACCGCCAGTCCGCCGGCCAGCCGAGCTTCGCTACCGGCACACGGAACTCAGGCGCAGCCTGGCCCGCCGGAAAAGTGAACTGCAGCGGGATGGCGGCGGCAAGCACCGCCGGGGCATGCCACCTCCAGCGCAGGCGGGCTGGAACTGGACTGGCGCTGTTGGCGTGCACCGAGTAGCGCTCGTAACCCGGCGACGCTGCCTGGCCAGAAGACCCGGAGCCGGTCTGAGCAAAGCCCCACCGATTCCACTGCGATACGGCATCGTTGAGATCCTGCGTTTCGAAAACCAGCGCGGAGGCAGTGCCATTCGGCAGAAACGCCAGCGGCGCCCAGGGCGTCCCGGCCGCAAATCCGATTCGTCTCCAATACGCCGCTGCCGCCGCCGGGTCCGGCACGGTGACCAACACCTGCGCCAACTCCAGCTTGCCGCGAACCGCCTCAGATTCGGGCTCAGGATCGAAGTACAACCCAAGCGCCACACCGCCGGCGGCCACCGTATCGAAATACGCGTAGGAGACTTTGTAGTTGTCGT
>JACRKW010000384.1 GCA_016215215.1 Acidobacteriota bacterium | reverse complement strand
TTTCACGAGAGACAGCTATCCGCTTCCCTGGATTCCGAAGTTGGATCACGGCAACTCGTACGATTGGATGGCCGGCCTGTTTCCTGACGGGGCCGTTTGGCGGGAATGCCGGATCACAGCGATGAAGGGCGGCGCGATTCTCGAGATCCAGGATGGCAAGGATCGATTCAGGAGACGAGTGCTTCGCGGCAGTGATCCACTGATCTTACCGGTGCACGGGGTGCGCGTGAGGATTCTCAGCATTGTTCCGGGCCGGGCGTGGGTCGCAAGCGCGGGGCTGCCGGAGGCTCCGCCCACCAAAGATAGGGTCACGAGGTTGGCTGTCTATGCGTATGCGCGCAAGGGCGTGAACGCGGAGGTGGCAAAGGGACTGACCCTGGCGCTATCAGGCAAACTGCCCGTGTACGAACTGCAAGTTACTCTCTCCGACAGCCCGTGGTTCATCAACGACAGTGAACACCCTGGGCGGTGGCCATACATGGAGAACGTCCGCTTCCCGTCGCGGGCGGAGCACCTGGCTTCGAAGAGTATTGTCTGCCAGTCCGACGACCGGGGAATTATGTGCAAGCAGACGGCGCACTATTAGGGATGGTCGGGCGGCGCCGGCGCGGGGCGGTTGTCAAATGGCGGCCGGTACGTAGCCACCACAAAGCTCCGCCGATGAGCGGCCGGATTTCGACGGTGAAGAGGTATCCGGTGTCGACGGGTGCGGAGGACGCGGCGCAGCGGACGACCTACAACTACGACACGGCGGTGAACGGCTGGGGCCGCGTGGCGAGCGTGGTGACGGGGCAGGGGTACACGGAGGCCTTTGAGTACTCGGCGGGAGGCCTGGTGTCGAAGAAGAGCCTGACGGCGCCGGGGGCGCTGCGGGCGCTGGCGGCGGTGTGTGGGTACGACAACGAAGGGAAGAGAACGTCGCTGAAGTATCCGGATCTCACGAATGATGCGGGGTACGTGGCATTTACGGGGAAGACGGTGACGACGTCGTTTGACTCGTTTGGAAGGCTCCCCGTTGGACACGTTTCGAACTTTTGCGACGTGTCCGACATTGGAGGTTCGGGCGGTGTTCTGGCGGATTCAGGCGCTTGTGCCTGCCTGATGCGCCATGCCTGCTCGCGGAGCCGAAGGCCGCTACGCCAGCAGTATGGTTCCTGCGTGAACAGCGGCCAGCCCCTGGTCGAAAGTGGCTAGCGTACCGCCGTGCTTGCGCGCCAGCAGCACAAGGTAAGCGTCCGTCACCTGCCTATGTCCGACGATTCCCGCGGTTGGCATGTCGAGATAAGAAACATCGTCAGGCCAGAATTCGTGCTTCGGGAGTGAGGAGATAGATTTGAGCAGGACCCTGGCGGATTCCGCGGTCGCTTCCACGCCGGCGCGCAGGTGAAACCGGACGAGAGCGCCCTGCGTGATAGGGCATGTGGCAAACCGATGGCCCTCGAGGAACCACGCCGCCGCGCGCGCGTTTAGGCTGTGTTCGGGCGTCGCCAGTGCGATCAGGACATTGGCATCGAGCAGGTAGACCTTACTCTTCGTCATCGAGAGCCTTGACGTCCTCGGTGGTCACGGGACGGGTGCAACGGAAAGTCGGGAAACCGTAGTCACTCATCTTGATGGATGAGCCTTTCGCCCCTTTGGACGATTGCAGAATGAGGTCACCAACCACTCGTCCGAGGCTGCGGTTCTGATCCCGGGCGATGGCCTTCGCGATGTAGTAGGCCTCATCGGAGATGTCAAGCGTAGTTCGCACAACCACACAATAGCACAAAAGCACAAAACTCCGGCGGATGATACACCAACCGCCGCCGGGGAGGGTGCGGAAGCTTTCCTGCCATCTCCAAAGGGGCTGCGGCTGATCTGCTCTCCGACTCCAGCCGCCACCAAGAGTAGTCGCAGGGCGTCAGGCCCTGACGCCCTGCGACTACTCTTGGCTCGAGGCGCCCAGGTTGAGTTCGTGAAGTCGCATCACATGAAGGTCTACTGGGTGGAGGGTCAAGGTGCAGTTGTTGCGTCCGCCAACCTCTCGACCAACGCGCTGGGGGGGAGGCGGCCTGCTCGAGCCAGGTGTGCTGCTCGATTCTTCCGCCGCCGGCATCGATCAGGAGCCGTTGGACAAGCGTCCGCCTGCGACACTCAAGGCGCGGGCCAGGCGCCGCCCCAGTCGGCTTTGCGGGCGGGGCGCCAGGAGGGCTTGTCGCGGCGGGTGACGCGTTCGGTTTGCAGGCCGGCGGGGGCGCAGAGCTTGAGCTCGATCAAGCCGGGGTGGACGAGGGGGGTGCGGAGGATGCGGGCCGGCGGGGTGGGGCGGGGCTGGCGGGTGGCTAAGACATAGGAGAACTTTTCGTCTTCGTAACTGAGGTCGCCGCCCTTGGCGAGGCGGTGGGTCCTGGAGCGCTCGACGCGGACGGCGAAGTGGCACCAATCGCCATCGGGGAGAGGGCATTCGCCGGGGTGGGGGCAGGGGGCGTGGATGTGGGCGCCGGCGGCGATGAGCTGGCGGCGGGCCTCGCGGACGATGCGGAAGCCGTCGACGGTGCCGGGCTCGACGAGCAGCAGGGCGTGGCGGGAGAGAAGCCAGGCTTCGGCGATGAGCCGTTCGCGTTCGCGGGGGGCCAGCTCATTCAGGGCGTAAGAGACGGTGACGAGGTCATGGGGGTCCAGGTGGGGCAGGCGGCAGAGGTCGGCCTGGAGCCAGCGGCCGGGGGAGAAGTCCTGCCAGCCGGGGTTCTGCTCGACGAGGGTGACGGGGCAGGGGGAGAGCCAGGCGGAGGCTCCGGGGCCGGCGCCGAGGTCGAGCCAGGATTGGGGGGCGACGGGGAGCTCGCGGGCGGCGGCGGAGAGGGCGGCGAAGGTAGCGGGAAGACGGGTGACGGCGTAGGCGGCGCGGGCGAGGGGGGAGTGGAGCGCGGCAGGGAGCCCGGCGCGGTAAGCGCGCGACATGGCCTCGGCGGCGGCGGCGAGATCGGAGAGGCGAAAGGGGGCGGCGGCGGCTTCGATTCGCTCGCGGAGAGCTTGAGGGATGTGGGCTGTTTGCATGAGGTTAGCGGGGCTTGCTCGACACCGGGAGGGGCGGTCTGCTATCCTACTAGTGTCGAGGTTTCCCCAACAAAATCATGGCCAGCAAACCCGCATTCGCCACTGGGGCTCAGGTCGAGCATCCCAAGTTTGGTCCGGGCAGTGTACTGACCTGCACTGACCAGCATATCGTGATCAAGTTCGACGAATCCGGCGAGCGCAAATTCGTGCTGGAGATCGCGTTACCTTCGATCAAGAAGATCGACCGGCAGCCGCCGGCCGATAAGAAGCGTGCCACGAAGAAGAAGGCCGCCGCCGCGGCTCCGGCAGCCGCCGCAGCAAAATAGCGCGGGCGCAGAAGAAAGCCGCGTGAGGCGGCGGGAGCCTCTGGTAGACTAGGATCTCCCCTCGATGAAATTCGGCGTCGTAGTCTTTCCCGGCAGCAATTGCGATCACGACGCCTGGTACGCCACGGGTCACAACCTGGGGCACCAGGCCGAGTTCCTTTGGCATAGCGATACCAATCTCAAACAATCAGACTGTGTGATTCTCCCCGGCGGATTCTCGTACGGGGACTATCTGCGTTGCGGGGCCATCGCCAAGTTTTCGCCCATCATGACGGCGGTGAAGAGGTTCGCGGCCGACGGCGGGCTGGTGATGGGGATCTGCAACGGATTCCAGATTCTGACCGAGTGCGGGCTGCTGCCCGGCGCGCTGGTACGGAACCGCGGGTTGAAGTTCATCTGCCGGCCGGTGCGGGTTGTGCCGGGCACGCTCAATTCACCGCTAACCAAGGAGCTGGAGGCGGGCAGAGAACTGGTGGTCCCGATCGCGCACGGCGAAGGCTGCTACACGGCCGACGAACGGACTTTGGACGAACTGGAAGCGGAAGACCGGATCGCGTTCCGGTACGTGGAGAACCCGAACGGGGCGCAGAGGGACATCGCGGGCATTCTCAACGCCGG
>JACRKW010000383.1 GCA_016215215.1 Acidobacteriota bacterium | reverse complement strand
CTCTCAGGCCGGCGCTGAAGGTGTCGTAGGGGAATCCGAAGCCGGGAATGGTCTGCTCGGATGCGACGTAGTAATCGGTTACGTCGCGGAGCTGGGTGGCCACCTCGATCCCGGCCATCATGCAGGCGTCGAACCCGATGAGGTCGAACCGCTGGCCTCTTAACGCCGATTGCAGCTCTCCCATGTAGAGGAAGTCAAAGCCCCGGGCGCCGGGGGAAGTCTCGTCGGGTCCGTAGGATTTCCAGCCATCGCCGTGCGCCGACAGGATAAGGGCGTAGCGTTCCGCCGGGTAGGCGGCTTTGGCCCATTCGACGAATGCGGCCAGCTCGGTGGGGTCGCCCATGTTGCGTTCGCCGATTTGGGCGCTCTCACCGAGGACGCGCTCAAGAGTCAGCTTGCGCGGGTCGCCGTCGGCCCGGATGAGGCCGCGCTGTGAGCCGAGGCTGAAGCGCTTGCCGTCGTACATCAGGACGAAGTTCACGTTGGCGTCGGAGCCGCCGGCGGCCTCAATCTCCTGGATATTGTCGTAGATGTACTTCTCGAGGCTGTTGTCGGCGTTGAAATAGAGCATCACCGTCCATTTCTTCGGAGCATTGGCGGCGCGTGCGCCGGCCCGATTGGCGGCGAGCGGCTGGGGCTCAACCTCCTCGACCGTGATGGAGTCCTGATTCCGCCGGCCGGGAGAATTGTCGAGCGCTCCAACGCCGCCGCGGGGTTCAAAATCGGCCGTGGCGCCGGTATCGGTTGAATCCGGGTCGCGTCCGATGGAGGAACCGGCCGGCACGGGCCGCGGCTTTTCATAGATCTCTACGGTGACCCCGTCGCTTAACAGAGAAGCGCCGCTGGTCCAGATGCCGGCCGCCACGGCGTCATCGTGCGCTGGGCCGCCCTTGTATGGAACCGCAACGCTGCTCCACGCGGCGAAGTTCACGATTCGGTCCGTCGAATACAGGCCGATCTCATCCATATCCGGATTCCAGACATTGCCCACATCCTGTGTGTAGGCGTCGCCGGAACCCTCCGCGAAATCGAGGCGATCGGTCCCTTCCGCAAGATGGAGCACCAGGTAGCCCTGCCCCGGGATGGTCACGGCCGGGAGTTGCCGCGCCGAAATGCCTCCCTTCCCGTCGAGGCCTGCGACGACCCAGCCCGTGAGATCCACCGGGTCCGCTGACTTGTTGTACAGCTCCACCCACTGGTGGCGCTTGAGCGGATCATCAGCGGCGGGATCTGTGCGGTAAAGGACTTCGTTGATGACCACCTGCGCCGGCGCGGTGGAGGCAAGCAGGAGCGTGGCCAGAAGGCGTCCCAGTAGCCGTTGGTGGCCGGCGTGACGTCGTGCCGGGCGCCGGGCATATGGAAACTCCGGAGCAGAGTGCCTGAAGGAAGATGTGCCCATTTGAGCCCCCCAGATGAGGGCAAGTATAGCCGATGTTGGGCGTTTTCGAACACATATTTTGCCTTTCTGTGCAGATTCGGGCGGTGTTGGCCCGCATCTCTCACGAGCGGGGCCCTGAGGATGGCGCGGCGGTTCCGGGTGTGCGGCGGGGCCAGGCGATTGTGATCTAATCGAATGAAACCGCCAAGGCACGAGAAACGGTCCCCACGGTCCGCGCCGACCCAGGGTTCTCAGGCCAAGACCCATTCACAGGAGAGCAACCATGCCTGACGTGATTTCACTCGTCGAATACTACTTTGCAGCCATCCCCCACAAGACTGGGGAAGGCGCGCGAGTCCTGACGGCGCTGAAGGACGCAGGCATCAAGCTGATCGGCTTCATCGGCTACTGGAAGGCCGCGTGGAACGCCGAGATCGTGCTGATTCTGGATGCGAAGACTCCGGGGATCGGCAGCGCCGGCAGGAAGGCCGGCCTCCAACTGGGGGCCAAGCAGAAGGGGTTCATGGTGAAGGGCAAGGACCGTCCTGGAGCGATGGCCGAGTTGATGTGCAGGCTGGCCGAGGCCAGCATCAACGTGACTTCCGTTCATGCCCTCAGCGCCGGCGGCGACCGCTTCAGCGCCTTGATCGCGGTTCCCCAGGCCGACCTGCGCAAGACGGCGAGGATCCTGGGCGTGAGTTAGGGCCGGGGCAAGACGGGCGATATAATCGACTGCATTACAAGGAGACCACATACAGTGCAAGTGCCATTCTACGGACACGTCAAGCAGTACCACAGCATCAAGTCTGAGATAGACGCCAACATCAAAGAGGTGCTCGAAAGCGGGCAATACGTGATGGGGCCGATGCTGTCCCGCTTCGAGAAGGAACTGGCGGCCTATCACGGAACCAAACACGCCATCGGCGTCGGCAACGGGACCGACGCGCTGTGGCTGTCTTTCATGGCCCTGGGCATCGGCCCGGGAGACGAGTGCATCACCACCACCAACACGTTCTTCGCCACGGCGGAGGCCATCTGGGTGGCGGGGGCGACGGCGGTGTTCGTGGACTCCGACGCGAGGACGAACTGCATCGACCCGGCGGCGATTGAAGCCGCCATCACGCCGAAGACCAAGGCGATTGTGCCGGTGCATCTCTACGGCCAGTGCGCCGACATGAAGGCCATCCGCAAGATCGCCGACAAGCACAAGCTCTTCGTCATCGAAGACAACGCGCAATCTCTGGGCGCCGCCGGCGACGGCTTCCGCATCGGTGAGTTGAGCGACGCCATGTGCACCAGCTTCATCATCCAGAAGAACCTGGGCACCTTCGGCGACGGCGGCGCCGTGGTGACCAACAACGACCAGGTGGACCGCGTGGTCCGGCGGCTGCGCAACCACGGGTCGGAGAAGCGTTCGTGCCACAGCTACGGTTTCAATAGCCGCCTGGACGACATCCACGCAGGTGTCTTGAGCGCCAAGCTGAAGCACATCGACGAGTGGAACGACATGCGAAGGAAGCTGGCGGCCCGGTACACGGCCGGGCTGGCCGGGGCGAAGACGCTGACCCTGCCCTACGAAACGACGGGGTACCGCCACATCTTCCACCTGTACGTCATCGAGACCAGCAAACCGGAAAGCCGCGATCAACT
>JACRKW010000382.1 GCA_016215215.1 Acidobacteriota bacterium | reverse complement strand
TCGAGGAGGGCGCGGGCGCTCTCCAGGGGGAAGGGGGCCTCCTGGGCGCGGGAGCGGGCGGGGGAGGGGAGGCTGTTGGCCATGGCCTCAGCCTCTTTCATGACAGCCTGGGCGCAATAGGCGAGGGAGTTGACCTGCTGGGTGCGCTGTTTGCGGGAGCGCCAGTTGTCGAAGGCGGCGTCGATGCCGCGGAGGACGGCTTCGAGGGGGACTCCGGCGTTCTTCCAACTCTCAATGAGGGCCCAGTCGAGCGGGGACATGAGAAAGAGGCTGGTTCCGCGGGCTTGCTGGAAGCGCTCTTCGACCTCGGTGAAGTAGTTGAAGTAGTTGAGGCGCCAGGCGCCATCGTCGGGGGTGGTGGTCATGCGCCGCGGTTCCGCTCCCAGATGAGACGCAGACCCTCCAGGGTGAGATCTTCGTCGGCGGTGGTGACGAATTTCGAGCCGCGCGTAATGAGGTTGGCATGGCCGCCGGTGGCGACGGTCTTGGTGGCGGGTCCCATCTGGGCGATCATGCGCTCGACGATGCCGTCGATCATGGAGATGGTGCCGTGGTAGAGGCCGGATTGCATGCTGCCGACGGTGTTGGAGCCGATGAGTTTTTCGGGCTCGCGGAAGTCGACCATGGGCAGGCGGGCGGTCCTGGTGAAAAGTCCCTGAATGGACATGCCGATGCCGGGGCAGATGATGCCGCCGAGGTATTCGGCGTTGGCGCTGACGGCGTCGAAGGTAATGGCGGTACCGAGATCGACGACGATGCAGGGGCCTCCGTACCGGGCCAGGGCGGCGACTGCGTTGACGATGCGATCCGCGCCGACCTCGCGCGGGTTGTCGTACAGTACGCTGACACCCGTTTCGGTGCTGCCGGTGACGAACATGGGCTCAATGGAGAAGTAGCGGCGGCCCATTTCGCGGAGGGAGGATTCCAGGGGCGGGACGACGCTGGCGGCGGCAATCCCCTTGATGCGGGCCAGGGGGACGTTTTCCAGGTCAAACAGACTGCGCAGCTTGATGCCCCACTCGTCTGGGGTCTGGTCGGGCGCGGTGCGGAGCCGCCAGCGGGTGAGGATCCGGCTTCCATCGAAGATGCCGATGGTGACGTTGGTGTTTCCGGCGTCGATGGTGAGCAGCATGGGTTCACTTGTCAGGCTAGCATTGCGCGCCGCCGCGATCAGGGGGACTTCAGTCGGACCAGGCGGCCGGCGTCGAAGGTGAAGACGTAGTCCATGGCGGCGATGTCGTTGGGCGGCAACGGAGTGAGGCGGCCGAGCGCCACGCTGACGGTGGGGTCTTTGTATTGAAGCTCGAAAAGGAACTTGGCGTCCCAGAGTTCGAAGGGGTCGTTGACGACGTAGATGCGGCTGCCGCGCGGCACGGCGGGCTGGGCGGAGCGGATCTGGGAGAGAACCGAAGCGGTGAGGCGGCCTGCAGCGAGAACGGCGGGGACTGTACGGCGGCTCACGCGTTCGGCGCGGATCCAGTAACCGGCGACGACAAGAGCGAGGACGATCGGGAGCGCAAATCGGCTGAGAGCTTGGAGCCGGGCACAGAGCCAGAGGATGGCCGTGGAGGCGAGAAGCGCCCAGCCGAACAAAGGGATGTAGAGACAGCCGCCTTCGCGTCCGGGGATGAACGCCACTGGCAGCGGGGTGATGCAGACGAAGCAGAGCAGCCAGCGCACGTCTCTGCGGCAGCCGCGCCAGAACAGCAGGCAGAGGGTTACGGCGGGCACGAAGAGGACGGCGGGCGTGAGCAGGGATCGGGGAATGGCGCCGATGAGGAGGATGTCGAGAAAACGGGCAGTGGATTCGGTGTAGCGCTGGAATGTGAGAACCGGCTGGTAGGCGAGGTTATTCAACAGCGAGTCCTGGCCGAGGGCTTTTCCGAGGAGGAAAACGGCGGTGAGCAAGCCGGACAAGAGAGTTGGGGTGAGCCGGCGCCGAAGGTTGTCCTTTGCAGCGGAGTGATAGATCGCTTCATAGAGGAACGCGAGCAGGGGAAGCGTGACGGCCATCTCCTTGGACTCCAATGCAGCCGCGTAGAGCATCAGGAACACGGCGGTCTGTTTCCAGGTGAGGAGAAGGCCGGCGGAGCGGATGGAGACGTAGTAGGCGAGGGCGGCGACGAAGAAGGTGAAGCAGAGGATGTCGAAGATGTAGGAGGGCAGGTAGGTGAGCTGGGCCATGCGCGGCTGGAAGGCGAGCGGCATGACGGCGAGGGCCGCGGTGAGAAAGCACCCGCTGATGAGGCGGGCGAAGCGAAAGGCGAGCAAACAGTTGACCAGGAGAAGGGCGGCGGCGGCGGCGTGATAGGGGAGAGGGTTGAGTCCGAAGAACTGGTAGAGCAGCGAGTAGTAGACGCCGCCCATGGGGCGCTCGAAGTCAGTGGCGAACAGGAGGAGATTGCGAAGGAGTTGAGAGGGGCCGGCCTGCCAGTAGTAGTGGATGTTCATGGGGTCGTCGACGGCGAAGCCGGTTGAGAGGGAGGGGAGGACGAAACGAAGGAAGAAAGCGGCGACGGCGGCCGCCAGCGTGGCGCGAAGCCAGAGCGGGGAAGCAAAGGTCTTCGAAACTGAGGGCGAGGACGTAGGCAAATCCTTTGGGCGGGCCGCTCCCGACGTTTCAGCCTAACATTCCGGCATGGCGGCTGTGATTTCAGAGTTGGATGCGGCCAGGCCGGATTGTTTACGCCGATGCCGGAGAGAATTATTGAAAAACTGGAAAAGCGCGGCTAACATTGGTGCATGGTGGGTGCTGTTCTTGCCCTGATATTGGCGGCGGACGTGGACGTGAACGAGATGCTGGAGCGTGTGGCGCAGCGCTACCGCGCACAGAAGGTCTACTCGCTGGAACTGTTGCAGAACGGCATCGTGGGCCGTGGTATCGCGACGGGAACGGTGCGGATCCGTCTGGACGTGGCGGAGGACGGGCGCTACTACTATCGCGAGGTCAAGGACTCCCCGCAAGCGATGATTGTCCCTCCACAGCCCATGACAATCGTGAGCGACGGAGAGACGGTGTGGCGCGATGATGGCAGGGGCCGGGATCCGATGGTGGAGGCGCCGGGGCTCCGGGCGGACATACTGGTGCGAGATGCCATGCACATCCTCTGCCGGCGATTCGCCATGTTGGACGGGCCGGCGATGAAGGCTCGCCTGCTGCGAATGGAGCGGTTCCGCCAGAGACAATGCGCGGTGATCCAGGTGGAGGGCCGGCTGAAGGAGGCGCCGGATACCTGGACCGAGAAGTTGTGGGTGGATGTGGAGACGGCGGCGGTGTTGAAGTCGGACTTTACAAAGGTGAGCAATGTGGACGGACTGAAGGAGGCCTGGGTGCGGACCTACCTAACGCCTCCGGGTGAGCGGGAGCCGGACGAGAAACTGCTGGAGTTCAGGCCGGGCGGACGCCGCCTGCGGTGATGGTCAGGACGTCGCCGCCGTCGCGGAGGAGCTTGAGGAAGCCTTCGGCAGTGAGTCCGGCGGTGGTGCCGGTGACCTCGCCGGTGGGGAGATCAACGCGGACGCGCCGGCCGGAGGCGTAGGAAGAGGCGGCCTCAAAGAGGCGCAGGATGGCGGAGACGCCGGCGGTTTCAAGAATGCGGATGTGGGTGTCGACCGAGGCGGCGATGGCTTTGAGCAGAATCTCCGGTGAGAGAGTCCTGCCGGTTACCAGGGCGAGTCAGGTGGCGGGCGTGGCCAGGCCGGGCGGGAAGGCAGTTTGGGCGACGTTGAGGCCGATGCCGGCGAGCACGGCGCCGTTGTGCCACTCGGTGAGGATGCCGGCGAGCTTGCGATCCCCGGCCATGAGGTCGTTGGGCCAGCGCAGGTCGACGGGCAGACCGGCGAACATCTGCACGGCATCGGCGAGCGCTACTCCGAGCGCCAGGGTGACGACGGGAAGATCGCGCGGTTCGACCTTGGGGCGGAGGACGATGGTGCAGTAGAGGCCGCCCTCAGGCGATTCCCAGGTATTACCGTGGCGGCCGCGGCCGGCCGACTGGCGGCGGGCGGCGACGATGGAGCCGGAGGGGCAACCGGCAGCGGCGAGCTCGGCTGCGCGGCGCATGGTGGAGTCGACCGAATCGTGCCACTCGATGATGCGCTGGCTCATGGCGTGAGGCTAGTCCAGCGTGAGGCGGAAGTTGATATCCAGGGCAGAGGCGGAATGGGTGATGGCACCGCAGGAGATGAAATCCGCGCCGGTGCGCACATAGGCGGCGGCGGTTTCCAGCGTAATGCCGCCGGAGAGTTCGACCGTCGCGCGGCCGGCGATATGGGAGATCCACTGGCGGGCGTCTTCGGGGGAGAGGTTATCGAGCAAAAGGTGTTTGGCACCGCAGGCGAGGGCTTCGTCGAGCTCTGAGAGGGTGCGGACTTCGATTTCGGCGGGGATGGGCTGGCCGGCGACAGCTTGCAGGGCGGCGGTGACGCTTCCGGCGGCGGCGATGTGATTGTTCTTGATGAGAATGGCGTCGAACAGGCCGAGGCGGTGGTTGGTGACGCCCCCGGCGGCGGCGGCCATCTTCTCCAGGCGGCGCAGGCCGGGCGTGGTCTTGCGGGTATCGAGGATCTTGCACCTGGTGCCCGCGGCCTCGGCGACATAGCGCGAGGCGACGGTGGCGACGCCGCTGAGGCGTTGGATGAAGTTGAGCGCGGTACGTTCGCAGGTGAGAAGGGTTTGGGCGGCGCCGCGGACGCGGGCTAGGCAGTCACCGGGTTCGGCCCGGCAACCGCTGGGCAGGAGGAGTTCGAGAGAGTCAACGCCGCCCCGTTCCGCGTAGACGATCTCAAGTACTTCTACGCCTGCGACCACCATGGGCTCGCGAGCGAAGAAGGCGCCAGAGGCCTTGCGTCCGGCCGGGACGGTGAGCTCGGTGGTAATGTCGCCGGCGCCGATATCCTCGGCCAGCGCGCGGCGGACGGCGTCGAGAACTTCGGGGTGGGTGAAGTCGAAGTCTACATTCATGGCTGGCCCTGGAGGGCTTGCAGGCTCTTGGCCAACTGAGCTTCGTAGTCGGCGAGTTTGGCGCGGATGCCTTCAATGACGTGGGCGGGCGCCTTGGCGGTGAAGGATTCCGACCCCAATTGGCGGCGGCTGGATTCGATCACCTTGTTGAGCTGGTCGATCTCCTTCTGCAGCCGCTGGCGCATGGCGTCGGCCTGAGCGCCGCTGAGTTGGAGGACGATTTCAAATTCCGGAGTGGAGCGGGAGGCACCGGCGATGCGGGCCGCGCCGGCGGCGCGGATCTGGAACCGGGTATTGGTCAGAGCGTCGAGAATGGCCGAGGACTCCCGGGCCAGGTCAGCGGTGGTTTCGTTGGCGGGGTAGAGCAGGCCTTCCAGGGTCTGTTTGGGGTCGAGCTTCTGGTCCGCGCGCAGCGCCCGGGCAGAGGTGATCATCTCCTGGAGGAGCGCGAAGTCGCGTGCGGCCTCCTCATCGCAGCAGGCGTCGCCGGCCTGCGGGAAGGGGGCGAGGCAGATGCTCTCTGGCAGGCTGTCGTGACGTTTCAGCAGGCGCTGCCACAGCTCCTCGGTGATGAAGGGCATCACGGGGTGGAGCAGCCGCAGAGCGATTTCAAAGACGCGCAGCAGGTTGCGGAGGTGGACGTGAGAGTGCTCGCCGGACTGGATGCGGAGCTTCTT
>JACRKW010000110.1 GCA_016215215.1 Acidobacteriota bacterium | reverse complement strand
GCGCTTCTGCCGCGCCAGTTCAGCCGCGGCCACAGGCATTTCCCACGAGCCAGGCACCTTCGCCACTTCGATGTCCTCATCCACAACGCCCGCACGATGCAGTGCGTCGAGGGCGCCCGAGAGGAGCCGTTCGGTGATGAAGCTGTTGAACCGGCTGGCGACCAGGGCGAATTTCAGCCCCTTCGCGTCTAAATGTCCCTCAAAGAGCTTGTGCGACATATGGGATAATTGTAGTTCTCTCCCAATATTACAGCATGGATCCAGCCTACATCCGGAACTTCTCGATTATCGCGCACATCGACCATGGCAAGTCGACCCTGGCGGACCGCCTCCTCGAATACACCGGTGCCCTCAGCCAGCGCGAGATGATGGAGCAGGTCCTGGACTCCATGGACCTGGAACGCGAACGCGGCATTACCATCAAAGCCCACGCCGTCCGCCTCGAATACCACGCCGAAGACGGGAAACTCTATCAGCTCAACCTCATCGACACCCCCGGACACGTCGACTTCACCTACGAGGTGTCGCGCAGCCTCCAGGCGTGCGAAGGCGCGCTGCTGGTTGTGGACGCCAGCCAGGGCGTGGAGGCGCAGACGCTCGCCAACACCTACCTGGCCATCCACCACAATCTGGAACTGATCCCGGTGATCAACAAGATCGACCTGCCTTCGGCCGAACCGGAGCGGATCATGGAGCAGGTGGAGCAGTTGATCGGCCTGGATACGACACATGCCGTGCTGGCCAGCGCCAAGACCGGCGTCGGCATCCACGAGATCTGTGAGGCCGTGGTGAAACACGTGCCGGCCCCGAAGGGCGATCCGGCCGCGCCGCTGCGGGCGCTGATCTTCGACTCCTGGTTCGACCCCTACCGCGGCGTGATCATCCTGGCGCGCATCACCGAGGGCACCATCCGTAAGGGCCAGAAGATCCGGCTGTGGACGACGGAGACCACCTACGAGGTGGACGGGCTGGGCTATCAATCGCCCAAGCCGATCCCGTGCGAACAACTGAGCGCGGGCGAGGTGGGCTTCCTGTTCGCCAACATCAAGACCGTCTCCGACGCCAAGATCGGCGACACCATCTACGATGCCGCCAACCCGATTGCCGAGCCGCTGCCGGGCTTCGAGGAGCTGAAGCCGATGGTCTTTGCCGGCCTGTACCCGGTGGAGAGCCACGAGCACGGGCTGCTTCGCGACGCCTTGGAGAAGCTCCGCCTGAACGACTCGGCGTTCAACTTCGAGCCGGAAAACTCGGTGGCCCTGGGCTTCGGCTTCCGCTGCGGCTTCCTGGGGTTGCTCCACCTGGAGATTGTGCAGGAGCGGCTGGAGCGGGAGTTCGAGATCGACCTGATCACCACCGCGCCTGGCGTGCGGTACGTGGTCACGCTGGGCAACGGCGACGTGGTCCACGTGGAGAACCCCACCAAGTGGCCGAACCCGAGCGAGATTGTGAAGATCGAGGAGCCGATCATCGAGGCGACGGTCATCACGCGCGAGGAGTACCTGGGCGAGATCCTGAAGCTGCTCGAAGAGAAGCGCGGCGAGCAAAGGAAGTTTGAGTACATCGGCGGCGGGCGCGTGATGCTGGTATACGATCTGCCCTTGAACGAAGTGGTGCTGGATTTCTACGACCGGCTGAAGTCGGCCTCGCGCGGCTACGCTTCACTGGACTACCACCTGGCCGGGCACCGCGTCTCGCCCATGGTCAAGATGGACGTTCTGGTCGCCGGCGAGCCGGTGGACGCGCTGTCGATCATCGTGCACAAGGAGTTCGCCTACGAGCGCGGCAAAGGCCTGATCGAGCGGTTGCGGAAGCTCATTCCGCGGCAGCAGTTCGAGGTGGCGCTGCAGGCCGCGATCGGGGCGAAGATCATCGCCCGGGAGTCGATTTCGGCGCTCAGGAAGAACGTCATCGCCAAGTGCTACGGCGGCGACATCTCGCGCAAGAGGAAGCTGCTGGAAAAGCAGAAGGAAGGCAAGCGCCGCATGAAGCGCGTGGGCCGCGTGGACATCCCGCAGGAGGCCTTCCTGGCCGTGCTGAAGGTGAGCCAGAGTGGCCAGGAGAGCTGAGCCGTGCCCGGCTGGCTCTGGCTGTTGCTCGCGGCAGCGGGGCTTTACGCCCTGCACAGGCTGGCTTTGTGGATGGAAGGCCGGGGGTGGATCTACTGGACGAAGTCGAGCGGACATTCGACGCGGGCGGGCAACGCGCTACTGGAGATCCAGGAGATGCTGGAACCCTCCAAGCGGCACGTGATCGAGATGAAGCGGGACGCGAAGGCGGAGCGGGACGACGCCGGGGACAAGCCGGACTAACACGCCTTCCCTACTTCGGCGGCTCGCCGAAGCCCGTCAGGCTGGACGACGTCGGCTGAGGCGCGTAGTAGCCCGCACGGGCGCGGATCTCGGCCTTGGGGTGGCGTCGGCGGGCGTCGGCGGAAAGATCCAATTGCAGACGCAGGAAGGTCCCCGGTGGCGCCGGCGACGGGCGGATGGCCAGGCTGTAACGCAGGCGCAACCTCTCGAGCATCAGTTGAAACGGCGCCGAAGCCTTGCTGGCGCGGAGCACCTCGCCGCCGGAGCGGGCCGCGAGTGAAAAGACATCGGCCGGCGTGAAGTCGGGGTTGCCGCCGGGAGATGGCGCCGACGGCGGCTTGGCCGACGGTGAAACGATGGCGTTCAACACGGCTCCTGCTCCGGCCAACGCGCGCTGCACCTTGTCGTCCGGCGTCTGGTAGTGCATGCCGCCGTTGTCGGTCAGGATGACGATGGCGCGGCGGCCGGAAAACGGCGGGGCCGTTTCCAGGTAGGCGGCGACATCCAGCAGCGCCTCGTTGATCGAGGTCCCGGCGCCCAGCGAACGCTCCAGCGGCGCCTCCTTGAGTGCGCGCACGGCCAGGTCGAGCTCGGGCGTGAGCTCCAGTGTGACGCGCGCGTGGCGCGCGAAGAGCGCTACGGCTACCTGGTCCCCCCGCCTCAGCGAAGCCAGCGCGGAGCGCGCCGAAGCGGCCATGTCGCGCAGGATGGGTCCCATGCTGCCGGAGATGTCGAGCAGCAGCACCACCTGGATCGGCTCCGACTCTCGGCCAAAGTAGACGATCGGCCGCGGGACTCCTTCTTCGCGCAGGATGAAATCCTCCACGCGCAGTCCGGCCAGAGGGCGGCCTGCCTCCACCACCTGGGCGTCAATCGGCACCAGCGAGGACTCTGCGCGGAACGTCGGCGGCTGGGCGGTTTGCGCCACGAGTGCCTGAGTGGCGACGATGAAAAGGATGGCGAGCCGCATGAAGAACATTATCGTGGGTACGGCCGGGCATATCGACCACGGCAAGACGGCTCTCGTGCGGGCCCTCACCGGAATCGACACCGACCGGCTGGAGGAGGAGAAGCGGCGCGGCATCTCCATCGACCTCGGCTTCGCCCACCTGGAGCAGGCGGGCGTGCGCTTCGGATTCGTCGACGTGCCCGGCCACGAGCGGTTCGTGAAGAACATGCTGGCCGGCGTGGGCGGCATCGACGCGGTGATGCTGGTGATTGGGGCCGATGAGTCGATCAAGCCGCAGACCAGGGAGCACTTCGACATCTGCCGTCTATTGGGTATCCGCCACGGACTCATCGCACTGACCAAGGCGGACCTGGTCGACGCCGATCTGCTGGAGCTGGCCAGGCTGGAGGCTGCCGAGTTCGTCGCCGGATCGTTTCTGGAGGGCGCGCCCGTGGTGGCCGTGAGCGCCGTCACGGGCGCGGGCCTCGGCGAGTTGCGGCAGGCTCTTGTGGAGGTGGCCGGCAAGGTGGCGGGGCGCAGCGCCGAAGGGCCGTTTCGCCTGCCAGTGGACCGCTCCTTCACGCTGCGCGGCTTCGGGACAGTGGTGACCGGCACTCTGGTGGCGGGGAGCCTGCGCGTGGAGGACGAAGTCGAGGTCCACCCCGGAGGCAGGCGGCTGCGCGTGCGCGGCGTGGAGGTCCACGGCGGAGCGGTGGATGTTGCCGGAGCCGGCCAGCGCACGGCGGTGAACCTGGCCGGTGTGGAAGCGGGGGAGATGCGCCGCGGCATGGTGCTGACGCCGCCGGGAATCTTCCATGCGACACAGGCCGTGGATTGCGCCTTCGACCTGCTGGCCGGCGCGCTGCCGCTGAAGCACCGCGCGCCTGTGCACCTGCACGCCGGCACCGCCGAGGTGGAAGCCGAGGTCCGGCTGCTCCGTGGCGCCGGCGAGATGGCGCCGGGGACTCGCGGCTACGTCCGGCTGCTGCTCAATGAGCCGTTGCTGCTTCTGCCCGGCGACCGTTTCATCGCGCGCATGTTCTCGCCGGTAGTGACCATCGGCGGCGGCGTGGTGGTGGACAACGCGCCGCCGCTGCGCATGCGCAAGGCGGACGTGCTGGCGCGGCTGCCGGAGTTGGAGGGGGCGGTTCTGAGCCGCAGATTGGCGCTGTTTGCGGCCGAGGGAGAGACGGGAGCGCGCGTTGAGGATCTGTCGGCACGGTGCGGCGTGGAGCCGGCCGGGGCGCTGGCCGCCGCCGAAGCGGCGGCGCTGGTGCTGGTGCGGGATCCGGAGCCGCGGCTCGTTCCGCGCGCGGCGATTGAGGCGGCCTCGGCGCGCGTGCGCGAGGCCGTAGCGGCCTTCCACCGCGCCAACCCGTTGGTGCCAGGGATGGCCAGGGCGTCGGCGCCGGTGGAGACGTTTCTCCTGGAAGCCGTGCTGGCGGCCGCCCCCGATATTCTGGCCGAGGGCGAGGTGCTGCGGTTGAAGTCGCACAGGCTCGAATTGCAGGAGTCCGAAACGCAGGCCACTGAGAAGATGGAGAACCTGTTCCGCGAGGGCGGCCTGGCGGTGCCGGCCCTGGCGGAGGTGCTCGCCAACTCGGGGCTGGACGCGCCGCGGACCAGGAATCTGCTGCAGATCCTGCTGCGTGACGGGCGGCTGGTGCGGGTGTCGGCCGAGCTGATCTACCACCGCGATGCTGTGGGGAAGCTCAAAGGCCTGCTGGCTGGCCGGAAGGGGCAGGCGTTCAGCGTGGCGGAGTTCAAGGAGTGGACCGGAGTCTCGCGCAAGTACGCCATCCCGCTGCTGGAGTGGTTGGACCGCGAGCGTGTGACCCGGCGCGAGGGGGACCGCCGGCTGGTTCTCTAACACCCCGCGGTTCCCGGCCGATGAGCCAACCGGAGGCTCCTCTCTTGCGACCCGCACTGATTGCACTCTTGATCGCAGGCCTGGCGGTGGGCCGGGCGGACGGACAGACGTTGAAGGCGACCCCGGTGTCGCTCAGCTTTCAATACACGCTAGGCTCTGCCACCTTGCCCGCGGCTCAAACACTGGCGGTGGCCCCAACCAGCGGCACATCGCTGTTCTTCACGGTTCTGGTCACCGGCGGCGCCTGGGTCACGGTGACGCCGGACAATGGCAGGACCAACGCGTCACTCAAAGTGCAGGTGAATCCCACAAGCCTGCCCGTGGGCACCTACTCGGCGACGGTGGTGCTGACTCCCACCGGCGGCACGGCGCTGAACGTGCCGGTGACGTTGTCGGTGAAGGCGCCGCCGGCGACGCTGCTGGCCACACCGAGCCCGGTGACGGTCTCCTACACCCGCGGCGACGTCGCGCCGGATCCCATCGCGCTGAGTCTCACCGGCGGCGGGGCATTGTTGTCCTACACGCTGACGGTGGCTGGCGCGACTTGGTTGACCGCAACGCCGAAAAGCGGCATCATTTTCCCGGCGTTCAGTTCACAGGTGGCACTCACGGTGGACCCCACCGGCCTGATGCCCGGGACGTACAAGGGCACGGTGAAGATCGACTCGCCGTCGGCCGCCAACAAAACGCAGTCGGTGGACGTGAATCTGAGCATCAACCCTGGGCCGCCGGTGCTCACCGGAATCTTTCCCGCCGGGGCCACGACGGGCTCGGCGGCGGCCACCATCACGCTGACCGGCAGCAATTTCTATCCGGGCTCCACGGTGACGGCCGGCAGCACGACCCTGGTGGCAAACCTGCTGGGGCCCGCCGCGCTGCAGGCCTCCATCCCCGCCTCGCTGATGGCGACTGCGGGAACCGTGGGCTTGAAAGTGACCAATCCCAATCCTGGCGGCGGCGTGTCGGCGACGCAGAACTTTACGGTGTATCCGCCCGGACCGCGCATTACCAGCGTCACCAACGGCGCCAGCTTCCAAGGCGGCACAGTGGCGCCGGGCGAGTTTGTCAGCATCTTCGGGACGGGGTTGGGGCCGGAGACCATCGTGACCTTCCAGCCGCCGGCGACAGGTACCGCCATCGCCTCGACGCTGGCCGGCGTGCAAGTCCTGTTCGGCGCCACACCCGCGCCGCTGATCTTCGTGTCGTCGACGCAGATCGCAGCGATGGTGCCGTACGGCGTGACGGGAACATCAGTGGCGGTGACGGTGCAGTACAACGCCGCGACGTCGTCGGCTTTCACATCAGCCGTCGCTCAGGCGGCTCCAGGGCTCTTTGCGCTCGGCTCGTCCGGGGTGGGCGCGGCGGCTGCTTTCAACATGAACGAGACCACGGGCGAACTGACGTTGAACACTGAGGCCAACGCGGCCACCAGGGGCAGCACCGTCTGGCTGTTTGCGACAGGAATCGGAGCAACAACCCCGGCCGGAAGCAATGGGGCGATTGTCTCCGCCGAGAACCAGTTCACCGCCCCGGTGGGCGTGCTGAACATCGGCGGGACCGATGTCACGATGGATTACTTTGGGCAGGCGCCGGGGTATGTGTCCGGGCTGGTGCTGATCAAGACGAAGATCCCGTCGACAATCGCCGCCGGCCGCGCTGTCCCCGTCACGCTGACCGTGAGTGGCGCGGCCAGCCAGACCGGCGTTACGATTGCCGTGAAATGAGGCCAGCCAGGATCTCCAAAGCGGCTTGCTTGGCGCCCGCGCCGGTCTCGCCGGCAGGCCCGACACAGGAGGGGCAGCCATCCTCGCAGTTGCAGCCCTGGATCAGCTCGTGCGCGCCGGCCAGCAGTTGCGGCATCATGCGGAACAGCGGAGCGCTCTGGCCGATCCCGCCCGGGAAGTTGTCGTAGAGGTGAAGGTTCGGTTCAAACCCGCGCGGCTGCGCCGTGGTCTGCTCGGTGAGCGCCACGCCGAGGTCGCGCGGATCGCACATCAGCAGCAGCGCACCCACGGTACGCAGGGCGTTTCCAAGACCCGCCAGCGCGTTGAGCCGCTCGGTGGGCGTGAGGTCAGGGAAGCGGTCCAGGAAGTCCGCCGGGAAGTGGAGCCAGAAGGACGTGGTGTGCATCTCCTGCTCCGGCAGTGAGAGGTTGCCCGCGCCGACGTTCTCGTTGGTGTAGAACTTGATCTTCTTGAACCCCACGATCTGGCGGTTGACCCTCACCTCGCCATGGGCGGCGCGGGCCTCTGACACCGGTTGCGACTCGAACTCTTCCAGCACCTTCACCTGGGTGTAGTCGATGGCGTCGGTGTAATAATCGCACTCCACCTGGCGGACGTAGGCTTTGCGGCCTGTGTAGTCCATGCGTTCCACCTGGTATTGCCTCGCCTCGTGCAGGTAAATGGCCTTCTCGTGCAGCTCGGTGAGGGCAGCCGGGAAAGCGACCTCGGCGATCACCCGCTCCTGGCTGGTGACGTCCACCACGACGAAATTGTCGCTGGTCACCGAGCGCAGGCTGATGGCGTCGGCAGGGTAGGAGTCCGAGGTCCAATGCCACGCCCCGGCGCTGTGGTGGACCACGCCCAGGTCGGCCAGGAAGTGGCATAGCTCGGCGGTATCGTGCGGGCCGAACTTCTCGCCGTCCCGGATGGGGAGCTCGAAGGCGGCGCACTTCAGGTGGTTGACCAGGATCTCCAGGTTGTCTGGGTTGATGTGGGCGTGTTCGGGGGAGGAGTCGAAGAAGTACTCCGGGTGCTCGACGATGTATTGGTCCAGCGGGGCGCTGGAGGCGATCAGCAGGGCAAGCGACGTGCCCAGGCGGCGTCCGGCGCGCCCGGCGCGCTGCCAGGATGAGGCGATGGTGCCCGGATAGCCGGCCATGACCACCACGTCCAACGAGCCGATGTCGATGCCCAGTTCCAGCGCGTTGGTCGCCACCACGGCGCGGACGTCGCCATCACGCAGGCCGCGCTCGATCTCGCGGCGCTCCCGCGGCAGGTAGCCGCCGCGGTAGCCCCGGATGGCGTCCGGCGAGGCGGGCGGCTTCCCGCAGGCGTCCTTCAAGTAAGTGAGCAGGACCTCGGTGGCCAGCCGATTGTTGGCGAACACCAGGGTCTGCTGGCCGCGGTTGATCAGTTCCGATGCGATGCGGCGGGTCTCGTTCAGGTACCCTCGGCGGATGCCGAGCTGGCGGTTGACCACCGGCGGGTTGTAGCAGACGAAGTACTTCTCGCCGGCCGGTGCGCCGTTCCGGTCGATCAGGTCGAATGGCTGACCTGTGAGGGCCTGTGCCAGATCGGCGGGGTTGGCGATGGTCGCCGAGCAGCAGATGAACTGCGGGCTGGCGCCGTAGAAATCGCACACCCGGCGCAGCCGCCGCAGGACGTTCGCCATGTGGCTGCCGTATACGCCGCGGTAGTAGTGCAGCTCGTCGATGACGATGTAGCGCAGGTTCTCGAACAGCTTGGTCCACTTGGTGTGGTGCGGCAGGATGCCTGCGTGGAGCATGTCCGGGTTGGTGAGGACCACGTTGGCCCGTTCGCGGATCTGCTTGCGGGCGTCCTGCGGAGTGTCGCCGTCGTAGGTGAATGCCCGAATGGAGGAGCCCATCGCCTCCACAATCGAGTGGAACTCGTGGAGTTGGTCCTCGGCCAGGGCCTTGGTCGGGAAGAGGAACATCGCCCGCGCTTCCGGATCGGCGGCCAGCCGGTGCAGCACGGGCAGGTTGTAGCACAACGTCTTGCCGCTGGCGGTGGGAGTGACCACCACGGCGTTGCGGCCATCCCGCAGCGACCGGAAACTGGACGCCTGGTGCGTGTAGAGCTGCCGGATGCCCTTCTCGTCGAGAACCTTGCGCAGCGCCGTCGGGAGCCCCTCCGGCATATCTTCGAATTCACCGGGGCGCGCCGGCTGATGCCGGATGGCGCGGATGGGCGAGTTCGGCTCCTCCATCCAGGACTGCAGGCGGGCGATGGCGGAATCCAGACCTGCCCGGCGGGAGAGGCCGAGCGAATCGTGCTCGCGCGGGTCGGGCAGATCGAGAGAGAGGTTCATCGCGCGTTTCGCCTTTTGTTTGCTAGCCTACACAAAGCGGAGGCGAAGCGCAAGCGGAGTGAGGCGGTGGAATCTAGCGGGCCGCGGTGGACGCGCGGACGAACTCGTAGCGCTCCAGGCTCGCGGCAAACGTATTCTGCGCGGTGTTGTGGCGGATCACCTTGCCCACACAGCGCAGACGAACGTCGCCGATGCTTCGGCCAGTAGGGAGGCTGATGAGGTACTCGATCGGCTGACCGATTTCCAGCGGTTCAGCTGGATCGCTAATCAGGACACCGTTGGAACTGACGTTCAAAGTCTCGCCCTTGTCAGAGAGAGGACGGGCGCCCGCTCGAATGAATTCCACAGGCAGCTTCAAATCGAATCTTCGAGATCTTCGTTGTTCAGCCACTGTAGTTCCATCTAAGCTCTTTCACCTAAGTTGGTCAAGCCCATATGGAACTGATTGACGATCTTTTGGACTAGTACCTGTAGGACTCCTGCGCCTGCCTCTTCAGCGTCGCGACTCGTTCAAGCCCGGGGGTGGGTCTTGTCGTAGATGTGCATCAGATCGGAGAGAGAGAGCCCGGGGGTGGGTCTTGTCGTAGATGTGCATCAGATCGGAGAGAGAGAGCTGAGTGTACTTCTGCGTTGTGGAGAGCGAGGCGTGGCCGAGTAGCTCCTGGATGGCGCGCAGGTCGGCGCCCGCGGTGAGCAGATGCGTGGCGTAGGCGTGGCGTAGCGAGTGGGGATGTAGCGCCGGATCGCCGGCCAGCGCGATGGCGTAGAGCTTCAGGATGCCGCGTGCGCCGCGTTCTGAGAGGCGGGCGCCGGCGTGGTTGAGGAACAGCGCGGGATCGGTGGCATTGGCGGGGCGGGCGTCGATGCAGGATCTGAGCGCCGCCAGCGCTTTGCCGGGGATGGGGATCTGGCGCTCCTTACGGCGCTTGCCGCGGGCCAGCAGCCAGCCTTCGGCCAGGTCCAGGTCGTCGAGGTTGAGTCCGGTGAGCTCGCTGATGCGCAGGCCGCAGCCGTACAGAAGTTCGAAGATCGCCAGGTCGCGCTGGGGGTGCGGGCGTTCCAGCTTGCCGCCGGCGATTGAGTCGATCAGCGAGTTGGTCTGCTGCTCGGTGGGCACGGCGGGCAGCTTCTTGGGCATCTTGGGCGTGGTCAGCAGCTTGGCCCGGTTGATGGTGATGGCGCCCTGCCGGAGGCAGTAGTCGAACAGCGCGCGCACGGCGGAGAGCTTGCGGCGGATGGTCGGCCGGGAGAGTTCCTGCGCGTGGAGGTGCGCCAGCCATTCGCGCAGCAGCAACTGGTCGAACTCCTGGATGGAGGGCGGAGTCAGTCCGGTCCGCGAGAAGTAGTCGAGGAACTGCTGGAGGTCGGATTGATAGCTGCGCAGGGTATGCACCGAGGCGTCTTCGCGGCGGAGCGAATCCAGATACCCGGCGATCCAATGCTGCAGGTCAGGCATAGGCGTCCAGAGCGTCGATGGCCAGCCGGCAAACTTCGGCGTGGCGGGCTTTCTTGTCGCGCTTGAAGTGCTTGCGAGCCTCTTCATCCAGAGCGGGGAGCAGGTCGAAGGCGATATTGGCGGGCTGGTAATGCTTCGGATTGGCGTGGGCGATGTAGTGAGTCAGTGAGCCCAGCGCAGTGGCGCGGGGAAGTGGAGCCGGCTCAAAACCCCGGGCCAGCGCGGCGGCGTGGCGGCCGGCCAGCAGACCGGTTGCGATGGACTCCACGTAACCCTCAACGCCGGAGATCTGGCCGCCGAAAAGGATGTGCGGATGCGCCTTGAGCTGCAAGGTGTCGTTGAGAAGCTCCGGGCCGTTGACGTAAGTGTTGCGGTGGATCTGCCCGTAGCGCAGGAACTCGGCGTGTTCCAGGCCGGGGATCATGCGGAAGACGCGCTTCTGTTCGGGGAAGGTCATGTAGTTCTGGAAACCCACCAGGTTGTAGCTGCCGGCGCGCTGATCCTCCTGGCGCAACTGGACCACGGCGTAGGGCCAGCGGCCGGTGCGGGGGTCGTCGAGCCCGACGGGCTTCATGGGCCCGAAGCGCAGCGTGTGGTGGCCGCGACGGGCGATCTCCTCTACCGGCAGGCAGCTTTCAAAGAACGGGACCTTGCCCTGGTGGATGGCTCGATCCTCTTCGATGTGGGCTTCGGCGCTATGGGCAGTGAGAATGGCGCCGACAAAGGCGTCGTACTGCTCGCGCGTGAACGGGCAGTTGAGATAGTCGTCGCCGCCGTCGAGCGATTTTCCGTAACGCGACGCCGCGAACACCACGGAGCGATCGATAGAGCCGGCGTCGACGATGGGGCTGATGGAATCGTAGAAGTAGAGATTGCCGCTGCCGGTGAGTCCGGCGATGGAGGCCGCAAGCGAGCCGGAGGTCAGCGGGCCCGTGGCGACGACGGTGATGCCGTCTTCGGGCAGGCT
>JACRKW010000116.1 GCA_016215215.1 Acidobacteriota bacterium | reverse complement strand
AGGAAGCCGGTGCGGGTCAGCGAGCGGTCGGCGGCGAGTTTGGCGATGCCGAAGTCGAGCAGCTTGATGCGGCCTTCGTGGGTGAGCATCATGTTGGCGGGCTTGAGGTCGCGGTGGATGATGCCCTTGTCGTGGGCGTAGGCGAGGGCGTCGAGCACCTGGGCCATGTAGTCGGACGCTTCGTCGAGGTGCAGCGGGCCGGACTTGATGAGAGAGTCGAGCGTCATGCCGTCGACGAACTCCATGAGCATGAGGAGCTGGTTCTCGAAGTACAGCGCGGTGTGGAGCGAGGCGATGTTGGGGTGGCTGAGGGTGGCCTGAAGCTGGATTTCGCGCACGAAGCGGTCGGCGAGTTCGGGGTGCTCCTGAAGGTTGGCGAGCAGGACCTTCATGGCCTCGATGCGGTTGGAGATGACGTTGCGGACCTTGTAGACCTTGCCCATGCCCCCGGCGCCGAGCACGGCGAGGATTTCGTAGTCGAGGACGCGGGCGCCGATTTCGTAGCTCATGGCCACCTCCGATTCTGTGTGCGCAGGGCCTATTGTGCGGGCCGGACGTTATCGCCGGCCTTGGGCTTGCCGGGGCCGGAGAACCTGCCGACGGCGGAGAGCTCGTCGACCTCAGTGATGGTGACGTCGCCGACGGTCTCTTCGATGCGGCGGATGACCTGGCCGGTGGCGGGGTCCTTGATCTCGCGGGCGGTGCGGCGGATGGTGAGGCGGTCGCCCGTCTTGACGCCGGCGCGGGAGCCGATGTTGAGGATGACGGTGTCGCCGCTGAAGTCGGCGACAAGCCCTTCGATCTTGATGACGCGGGCCGGGATCTGGGCGGCGGCGGCGTTGAGCTGCGAGGCGACGGAGGTGACGGCCTTGTTGGTGGCTTCGCCGAGGATGGTGTCGGCGAAGTTCCTGTTGGTCATGTCGAAGCCGCCTCCGCCGTAGGCTCCGCCTCCGCCGCCGGCTCCGAGGAGACTGGCGCCGGAGCGGTTGGATTCGCCCTTGCCTGTGGCCACGGCCATGATTTCGCCGGTGTCCACGTTGATGATGCGCGTGCTGACGGCCACCAGGGCTTTGGACTCCTTGCGGCCGACGCCGCCCAGTCCGTACCTGCCGGCGACGCCGCCGAGTCCGCCGATGTTGGTCTGCTTGTCGTCGCGGCCGAACTGGGTGATGCTGCCGACGATGATGGCCTCGACGCCGAGCAGGCGGCCGATTTTGGCGGCTGAGGAGGAGTCCGCGCGATCGCTGTTGGAGAAGTTCTGCTCGGCCAGGATCTTGTCCAGCGCCTTGCGCTCGTAGACGGTGTAAGCGCCGCCCTGGACGAGCTTTTCAACCAGGATGTCGGCGATGCCGCGGCCGACGTCGATATTGGAGCCGAAGATGGCCGCCAGGCCGCTTTGGACGGTGCCGTACTCGAAGTTCAAAACGGCGACGCGCCGCTTCTGCGGGGCGGTCTGAGCCGCGGCCAGTGAGAGCATACTGGCGGCGAGGGCGAGAGACAAGCCAAGTCTGGGCACGGTAACCCTCCGTTCGATCGCCATTATAAACCGGCGGCGTGGTAAAGCGGTTCAGGCGTTGGCTTGCTTCTCAGCCATGGGGCCGATGATGGGCAGAACCACCTTCTTGCCGCTATAGGTCTGGAACATCATGTAGAGCCAGACCAGGAAGAACCCGAAGCCGAGCCCGAGGGAGATCAGCAACGACAGCATGGCGCCCAGCACGGGGATGTAGTGCAGCACCATGGAGAGGAAGATAAAGACCACCCATAAGGCGATCAGGCCGACGTGCAGGAAGATGGATTGGAAGGCGTGGAAGCGCACCGCGCGGTTGGTGCTGAAGGGCGCGACCACCAGGAAGATGATCCCCGTGATGAGCCCGGCCAGGTAGCAGAGTGCTCCGGCGACGTTGTCGGCGAGTCCCGCCTGGGCCGGGGCGGCGGCAGGGGCTTGCGCCTGGTACTGCGGCTGGCCCGAGGGGGCCGAGGCGCCCAGGCTGGCGCCGCATTTGATGCAGAAACTGCCCTGGGCTTCAGCGCCGCAGTTCGGACAATAAGCCATGGTGAACCTCCAGATCAATCAACTGTAGTCGATTGAGGGGCAGGGGACAAGAGGGAATTCGATAGGTAGTCACTAGGGCTTCGCCGGTTGCTGTGCAGTGTTGAGAATCGCCCCGCTCCACAGCCACTAGACATGTTGGGTTGCGTGCATGGCGAATCCGGCGAAGAAGGACATTCAGGCGGCGTTTGAAGCGGCGATGGCGGCGATCCGGCGGGTGCACCGAATGCCGGCTCTCGAACCTGTTCCGGTTCTTTCTGACCCGGTAATGGCGGTTGGGGGGAAATACCGATGGGACCTGGAGACGGGCAGGCCGGTCGACATCCGGTTGAATCCGTCGAGCGACCACCTTGAACTGACGGCGCTGCTGGAGATAGGGCACTGGCTGGATCACCAGGCGGTGGGGGTGGCTGGATCTTTCGCATCGGTGACTCATCCCCGTCTGAAGGAGTGGCGCGAGGCGGTGTTGAACTCAAGAACTGTGGAGCGGCTAAACGACATCAGAGACGCTGGCGCGCTTCCCTGGCGACTGCCGGACGGAAGAAGACTTTCGATTGCCACCCGTGCATCAGCGGACGAACTGATTCGTTTCGAGGAGATGTTCTCCCGATCCTATGCGCAGTTTGTGTCGCAGGAGTCTGGATGCCGAGTTCTCAAGGGGCAGATTCGACTGTTTTCGGACCCTGCGAGTCCATGGTCCATCGTGCCGCAATACTGGCCAGAGGAGGAGTTTGAGGAGATTGCCCTTTTATTCCGCCGTGTTATTGTGGAGGCAGGATGGAGCAAGTAGCCCAACCGAAGGCCAGGCTTGAGCTAATCCAGCGGCTCATGGAGGCGGGTCTATCTCAGTTTGCCGCCGAAGAGTGGGTGGCGAGAGAACTTGGCGAGTCCAAAGGGGACTGTGTGGCCGTCGACAAGGATGGACGTGAGTGGTCGATGCGCGAGTTGGAAGAGCAGGGGAAGCTGAGGAAGGCGGGCTGAAGGGGCGGGGCACAGGCGAGTTCTATTGGCCGAGGCTGTAGTCAAGGAACGCCAGGTAGGCGCTCAGCAGCTTGCAGGTCTCTTCGAGGTACTGCATATTGACGGCCTTGATGTTGTCGAAGGGTGAGTGGAGGGTGCTGAGGGTCGCGCTTGTGACCGAGTGAATGTCGAGCACGGGGATCTTGGCGTCGGCGAACGAGGCTGAGTCAGAGTTGCCCACCTGGTCCACGTTGGCGCCCGACACGGGGAGTTGCAGGGCGCGAGCGACGCGGATGAAGCCTCCAGCCAGCTTGGGATCGGAGCGGCTCATCCAGATCTTAGTGGTCGACATCCCGATGGAGTCCACGTTGATCATGGCTTTGATTCGATCCCTGTCTTCCTTGGGCCAGGCCTTGACGAAAGCGCGGGAGCCAATGAGGCCGTTCTCTTCGGCGGTGAACGCGACAAAGAGGTAAGTCAGGCGCCGTGGTTTCGCGGCGAGGGCCTGATAGAGACTGGGAAGTAGCGATGCGCCGGTCCAATTGTCGACCACGCCGGAGCCGGCATTCATATGGTCGAAATGGGCGCCGATGATGACCGTGTCGGTGGACGCTCCCGGCAACTCGCAGATCAGGTTGCCGAGTTTCTGGCCCTTCACGGGCTGTTCTCGCAGCATCTCCCCCTTGCAGCCAGTGTCCTGGAAGAGGCTGGTGAGTGCGGACTTGCGTTCGCGGCCGGTGGTGGGTGCAACGGAGAGGCGATCCTGAAGGACGTTTGGGCGGATCACCGTGAATTCCAGCTGCTGAGCCGTGACGAGGCTCGACGCATGGAGCAGGATCAGCGAGAGTGCGGCGGCCGCTGAATGCACGCGTTGCATAGAGTTCATCGCGCCGTGCGGAGGTCAGGGCTGCAGCAGCAGTTTGCCGGTGGTCTTGCGCGAGGCGAGGTCGGTCTGGGCCTGGGCGGCGTCGGCGAGCGGGTAGACGCGGTCGATGTGGAGCTTCAAAGTGCCGGCGGCGAGCCATTCGAAGACCCGGGAGGCGCGCCCGTCGAGCTCTTCCCGGGTGAGGCAATGATCGAAGAGTTTGGGGCGGGCCAGGAAAATGGAGCCTTTCTGGCTGAGGACAAGCGGGGCGACGGGCGGCACTGGTCCGCTGGCGTTGCCGAAGCTGACCATCATGCCGCGCGGGCGGAGAGAGTTGAGGCTGCCCTCCCAGGTGGAAGCGCCGACCGAGTCGTAGACGACATCGACGCCGCGGCCGCCGGTGAGGCGGCGCGTTTCGGCGGCGAAGTCCTGCTCGGTGTAGAGAATTACGTCGTCGCAACCGGCGGCTCGCGCGGCCTCCGCCTTGGCGGCGGTGGATGTAGTGCCGATGACGCGGGCGCCCAGACTCTTGGCGGCGGCGGCGATCCATTGGCCTGCGCCGCCGGCGGCGGCGTGGACCAGGCACGTGTCGCCGGGCTTGATGGGCCATGTGGAGTGCGTCAAGTAGTGCGCCGTCATGCCCTGGAGCATGGAGGCGGCGGCGGTGGGAAAGTCGATGACGCCGGGCAGCTTCACCAGTTGCGAAGCGGGAATGGCGGCGTATTCGGCGTAGGCGCCGCGGACGGTACCGAAGGCGACGCGGTCGCCGGGCTGAAGGTCGAGCACGCCTTCGGCTACCTTCTCCACGACGCCGGCGGCCTCCATGCCGAGCACGACGGGCGGGACGGCCGGGTAGAGTCCGGTGCGGAAATAGATGTCGATGAAGTTGACTCCACAGGAGTGGATCTTCACCAGCGCCTGGCCGGCAGTGAGTTCAGGTACGGGCAGATCTTCATAACGGAGCTTGTCGACTCCTCCGAACTCGGTGACGAAAACGGCTTTCATGATCGCGCGATCCTCCGCATATGGAAGTATGCCGCAAGCAGCAGCAGGTAGGTGAAGGTGAACGGGAACAGGGCGAGGCGGACGAGAGTGGCGACGCCCTCCGCGCCGGACAGACCTGCGCGGAAGAGAATGAAATGGCGGATGCTGGACCAGTTGCCGCGGTCCAGCCAGAAGTAGTCGCCGTTCTCATT
>JACRKW010000358.1 GCA_016215215.1 Acidobacteriota bacterium | reverse complement strand
GGTGAGGTGCAGCGGCTCAAACCCGGACCCAAGGTGATGGGCTCGAAGAGCGACCTCGACATCATGGGGCTTCTGGCTCGCGAAATGGGCATCGACCTCGGCATCCCCGAAACGGGCAAGGTCTTCGAGGAGATCCGCCGCCCCGTCCCCGGATACAACGTGCCGCCGCCTGTCATCGCCACCGGTGGCGCCGCACAGACCTCGCAAGTCAACGGCCGCATCACATCTTCGCCGCAACCCGAGCTCATCCGCCCGGCCGGCGACACCCGCTACACGTCCGGAACGCTCAGCCGGTTCTCCGCGATGCTCAACCGCGTCATGGAAGCTCCCGGACAGTTGTACAAGCCATAAGCGTCATGAACTTCTTCGTCCTCAGCCTGATCAAAACCGCACTGGTGGCCGCCGTGCTTCTCACCACATTGGCCTACCTCCAGTGGATCGAAAGAAAAGTGCTGGCGCACATCCAATTGCGTCCGGGTCCGTACCGCGTCGGTCCGCACGGACTGTTGCAGCCCCTCGCCGACGTCATCAAACTGGTGACCAAGGAAGGCGTCATCCCGGCCAACGTCAACCTCTTGTTCTACCTGCTGGCTCCCATTCTGGCCGTCGCCCTGGCGCTCACCTCTGTCGCGGTCATCCCCTTCGGCCCGCAGGTTGAGATCTTCGGTATCAAGACCAACATGGAACTCGCCGGCCTGGACGTCAGCATTCTCTTCGTCCTCGCCGTCTCTTCCCTGGGCGTCTACGGGATCGCCATCGGCGGTTGGGCGTCCAATTCGAAGTACTCCCTCATGGGCGGGCTGCGCAGCTCCGCGCAGATGGTCAGCTATGAACTGCCCATGGCGCTGGCTATCGCCGCTCCGCTGCTGCTCGCCAATTCGCTCAGTTTTCGCGAAATCGTTGACACCCAGGCTGGTTACTGGTTCGGCGTCATCCCCAAGTGGAACATCTTCGCTGGGCCGTTCCCACAAGTTCTCAGCTTCATCATCTTTCTAGTCGCGGCCTTCGCCGAAACCAACCGCATCCCCTTCGACTTGCCCGAGGCCGAGGCGGAACTCGTCGCCGGCTTCCACACCGAGTACAGCTCCATGGGCTTCGCCTCGTTCTTCATGGCCGAGTACGCCAACATCCTCACTGTCTGCTGCGTGGCGACCCTTCTCTTCCTCGGCGGCTGGCAGCCGCTCTGGCCCTCGGCCGCCGGCAGCGACTTCGTCGCTCCGGTCCTCTTCGGAAGCGCCGGATTGATGCTTCTCTTCCACGCCGTCCAGGCCGTTCGGGCCCGCAAGTGGGACCGCTTTTCCTTCCCCGTCATCGGCGTCATCTTTCTCGGGCTCGCGGCGATCTTCCTGATTCCCGTTCTCAAGCCGGTGCTTGTGCCGCTGTTCTGGTTCGTCGCCAAGGTCGGCATCCTCGTCTTCGTCTTCATTTGGGTGCGCGGCACGCTGCCGCGATTCCGCTATGACCAGCTCATGAGATTCGCATGGACGTCCCTCTTCCCGCTGGCTGTCGTCAATCTGTTGGTCACCGGCCTCATCGTGGCCCTCGCGTCTTGAGTCGAAAGGTTTTCTGAGATGGACGCAATTCTCTTTCTGATATTCGCCGCCATCGCGGTGGGCTGCGCCATCAACGTGGTGCTGCAAACCCACCCGATCTCCAGCGCCCTCTCCCTTGTCGGCGTCATGGTCGCCCTGGCTGTGCTCTACCTTCTCCTCGGCGGACCCTTTATCGCCGCCGTGCAGGTGATCGTCTACGCCGGCGCCATCATGGTGCTGTTCACCTTCACCATCATGCTGCTCAATACGGGCGCCGAGTCCCCACAGCGCCGCCAGGCTCTACGCACCGCCATCGCGCTGCCGTTGATCTTCTCCCTCGCCGGCCTGGTCTCTTACCTTGCTGCCCGGCAGGCCGATTCAACCAGCGTCGTCTCCTTCGGCGACTTCACCGGCGGCGATCCGCACACCTTCGGCTACGCACTATTCACTACGTACCTGCTTCCCTTCGAGGTCACCTCGATCCTCATCCTCATCGCCATCGTCGGGGCCGTGGTCCTCGCCAAGAAGGAGATCTGACCGACATGCCCGCCCAAGTCCCCCTCTCCTGGTACCTCATCCTCAGCGCCGTACTGTTCGCCACCGGCGCCGCCGGCTTCCTCCTGCGACGCAACATCATCACCGTCTTCATGTGCATCGAGCTCATGCTCAATGCCGTCAACCTCTCCTTTGTGACTTTCAGCCACAAGTTTGGGAAGGTGGATGGCCACATCTTCAGCTTTTTCGTGATGGTCGTCGCCGCCGCTGAAGCGGCCGTCGGGCTGGCCATCATCCTCACCGTTTTCAAGAACCGGGCGACCCTCGAAGTCGACGAAATCTCCTCGATGAAGCTCTGATCCGATGCATCAACTCTGGCTCATCCCCGCACTCCCCCTGGCCGGCTTCCTGGTCAACGGCCTCTTCGGCCGCAAGCTGCCCAAGTCTGCCGTCAATGCCGCCGCCATCGGCAGCGTCATCCTTTCCTTCCTCTGGGTGGTAAAGACCCTCCTTGCGCTCGGCCCACTCGAAACTCCCTACATCGAGCGCTACTTCACCTGGATCCAGAGCGGCTTGGTCAACGTCGGATTCGATCTCTCCATCGACCGTCTCACCGCCGTCATGCTCCTCATCGTTACCGGCATTGGGGGCCTCATCCACATCTACGCCGCCGGCTACATGGCACACGAGGGCGGCTACTACAGGTTCTTTGCCTACCTGAACCTCTTCATGTTCTTCATGCTGGTGCTCGTGCTGGCTGCCAATTTCCTCCTGCTCTTCGTCGGCTGGGAAGGCGTCGGCCTTTGCAGTTACCTTCTGATCGGTTTCTATTTCCTCAAGAAGAGCGCTGGTGACGCCGGCAAGAAGGCGTTCGTCGTCAACCGCATCGGCGACTTCGGTTTCTCTCTCGCCATGTTCCTCATCATGGCCGGCTTCGGTTCGCTCGATTTCCAGACCGTCTTCGCCAAGGCTGGCGCCGCGGGCAACGGCGTCGCGCCGGCCACCATCACCCTCATCTGCCTGCTGCTGCTCCTCGGAGCCGCCGGCAAGAGCGCCCAGGTGCCCCTCTACGTCTGGCTGCCCGATGCCATGGAAGGCCCCACGCCGGTCAGCGCGCTGATCCATGCCGCCACCATGGTCACCGCCGGCGTCTACATGGTCTCCCGCTCGGCGCCCCTCTTCAACCAGTCGCCGGCAGCTCTCGAAGTCGTTTCCTACGTCGGATTGATCACCGCGGTTATGGCCGCCACCATCGGCCTCACTCAGTACGACATCAAGAAGGTGTTTGCCTACTCCACCGTCTCCCAACTCGGCTACATGTTCCTCGCCCTCGGCAGCGGCGCCTACGCTGCCGGCATTTTCCACGTCATGACGCACGCCTTCTTCAAGGCCTTGCTCTTCCTCGGCGCAGGCTCCGTCATTCACGCTCTGGAAGGCGAACAGGATCTGCGCATGATGGGCGGCCTTCGCAAGAAGATCCCCGTCACCTTCACCGTCCTCGTGTGCGCCGCCGTGGCCATCGCCGGCGTCCCGCCCTTTTCCGGCTACCACAGCAAGGACGCAATCCTCCTCGCGGCCCACGCCCACCACCCCTGGATGTATTGGGTCGGTGTCGCCACAGCCGGCATGACAGCCTTCTACGTCTTCCGCGCCATCTTCCTGTGTTTCTTCGGGACCTATCGCGGGACCGCCCACGCCCATGAGTCGCCGCTGGTCATGACCGGCCCCCTCATGGTCCTTGCCGCCCTCAGCCTCGGCGGCGGCTACATCCACATTCCCGAGTATCTTGAGCCCATCTTTGGCGCCGTCCACGGTGAACACGATCAGACCCTGGTCGCCATCTCTGTCGCCGCCGGAGTTGCCGGCATCGCCATCGCCTGGCTCTTCTACGTCGTCAGCCCAGGCCTCCCCGACGGCCTTGCCCGTATCTTCAGCGGCCCCTACAAGCTCCTCTACAACAAGTATTTCGTTGACGAGGCCTACGACGCCGCCATCGTCCACCCCATCCGCGACGGCTCCACTGCCGTCCTCTGGAAGGGCGTCGACGCCGGATTCATCGACGGTGCGGTCAATGGTGTTGGTAGTGTCGCCCGCGCGGTGGGCGGCGGTTTGCGCAATCTGCAGTCCGGTTATATACGGCGCTACGCCGCCTGGGTGGTTCTGGGCGGTGTCGTCTTGGTCGCTGTGGTCGGCTTCTGGGGAGGTGTGAAGTGAACCTGCTCGACATCCTCCTCCTCCTCCCGGCCGCCGGCTTCCTCCTCAGCCTCCTGCTGCCCAAAGACAATCCCGGCCTGGCGCGCAAGTTCGCGCTCTTCATCTCACTCATCGCATTTGTTCTCTCGCTGGGTCTCATCGGCCCCGTCCTTGCCGATCCAGGCCACTACACCTTCGAAACCAACACGCAGTGGATTGAGTATCCATCCATTCGCTATCACGTCGGCCTCGACGGCCTCAGCCTCTGGCTTGTGATCCTCTCCACTTTCCTCACCCCGCTCGTCATTCTCGTCAGTTGGAAGTACATCCAGGTCCGTGTCCATGAGTTCTACGCCTTCCTGCTCTTCCTCCTGTGCGGTGTTGTCGGCGTCTTTGTCTCGCTCGACCTCTTCCTCTTCTTTGTCTTCTGGGAGGTCTCCCTTGTGCCCATGTACTTCCTGGTGGGCATCTGGGGCCATGAACGGCGCATCTACGCGGCCGTCAAGTTCTTCCTCTACACCATGGCCGGCTCTGCCCTCATGCTGGTCGCCATCGTCTATCTCTACAACAAAAGCGGCACGTTCGATGTCCCCCTCATCACGGACATGATGGCCAAAGGCAGACTGGTCCTCACCGGCACGGAGGGCTTCTGGCTTTTCCTCGCCTTCTTCGTCGCCTTCGCCATCAAGGTGCCCCTGTTTCCTCTCCACACGTGGTTGCCCGACGCTCACGGCGAAGCTCCCACCGCCGGTTCCGTCATGCTGGCCTCGGTTCTGCTGAAACTCGGCACCTATGGACTGGTCCGCATCTGCCTCCCCATGTTCCCCGATGCCGCCCGCCAGAACGCCCCCTGGATCATCGCCCTGGCCATCACCGGCATCATCTATGGAGCGCTGGTCGCCATGGTCCAGCCGAACATGAAGCGTTTGGTTGCCTACTCCTCGGTCAGCCACCTCGGCTTCGTCGTTCTCGGCCTCTTTACTTTTACGCAGGTCGGGCTCGACGGCGCCGTCTACCAGATGCTCAACCACGGCATCTCCACCGGAGCGCTCTTCATTCTCGTTGGACTGCTGTATGAACGCCGCCACTCGCTGGAGATCTCCGACTACGGCGGCGTCGGCACCGTAGCCCCCTGGCTCTCCACTGTGTTTGTCATCACTACTCTGGCCAGTGTCGGACTGCCGCTGCTCAATAACTTCGTCGGCGAGTTTCTCGTGCTCCAGGACGCCGTTCAGGTCAGCCTGCTCTACGGCGCACTAGCCGCCATCGGAGTGATCCTCTCCGCCGTCTACATGCTTTGGATGGTCCAGCGCACGTTCTACGGAGAAACTCCCCATGAAGTGAAGCATCACGTCAATGACCTCAATGTGCGTGAGTGGGCTATCGTACTGCCACTGATCGTCATGATTATTTAGATGGGTGTAGGTGCACAGAACTTACTAACCCCCGTCAGC
>JACRKW010000357.1 GCA_016215215.1 Acidobacteriota bacterium | reverse complement strand
GGAGATCAGCCTGGTCACCTTGGCGGCCCGCATCTGCTGGATGTTGAACTCGGCGAGCTGCTGGAAGGCGAGGTCGTTGCCGAGCCGGCGGGCGGCGTCGCCCGTGCACTTTTCCTTCTTCAGCACGCCGAAGGTGATGTTCAGGTGGCGGAAGACCTCGACCAGCGCCAGGACGATTTCCCGGCCCTGCGGGTCGTAGGAACCCATGCAGCCGAGCCACAGGCAGTAGTCCTGCGAGCCGTCGAAGATGGGCAGGCCATTCTTCTGGATGAAGCGGTCGCGCTCGAGCTGGCCGAGCCCCAACGGGTTGCCGTTGCGTTCCAGTCTAAGGAAGAGCTCGCCGCCGTATTCGTCCTCCCACTTGCCGGTGTTGACCGCGCCGCGGCGGAGGCCGATGATCAGCGGCAGGTGTTCGATGCCGACGGGGCACTGGTACTCGCAGGCGCCGCAGGTGGTGCACTGGAAGACGGCCTCCTCGCTGAGGTGGACGCCGAGGAGCGGCTCGGACGAGGCGGCGCCGTGCTGGTTCAGGTAGCCGCGCAGGCCGAGGGCGACGGACTTGGGATTGAGCGCCTTGCCGGTGTTGTAGGCCGGGCAATGCTGCTGGCAGCGGCCGCACTCGACGCATGAGAACGCCTGGAGCGCCAGCAGGCGGGTGACGTCCTTGCCGGTGTCGAGGCCGAAGTCTTCATCGCCGGTCAGCGGCGGGATGCGGCTGAAGCCGCCGCGCGAAAGGAAGACAGTGAAGGGACTCAACAGGAGGTGCAGGTGCTTGGTGTGCGGGATGAGCGGGAGGAAGACGAGCAGGGCGACGGTGTGCAGCCACCACAGGGCCTTTCCGTTGCCGCTCTCAAGGCCGGGCCGCCAGAGGTAGTCGGCGATGTAGGTGAGCATCAGCAGCAGGATCAGCAGCGCGATGAATCCGGACTCCCAGGAGACTTTGTCGCCAAGCCACTTGGGGCGCACGACGAGGCGGCGGATGGCCAGTCCGGTGATGGATACGGCTACCAGGAGAGCGAAGACGAAGGCCTTGGCGAAGTAGATGGGGCCGATGAAGCCGCCGTCAGCGTGGATGAACTCGAAGCCGAAGCCGAGGGCGAAGTGGTTGAGGGTGACGATGGAGAAGGCGCAGAAGCCCCAGAAGACGAAGGCGTGAGCCAGCCCTGGCAGCGGCCGCTCACGGATGACCTTGGCCTGACAGAGCACGTCGCGGAGGAAGCGCCAGATGCGGCGGCTCAGAGGGGCGAACTGGAAGTCCGAGTCCGGGCGGGCGGCAAGGATGATACGAAGGACACGCGCAAAACGGAGTGAGAAGCCGGCCAGCGAGGCGGCGATGAGGGCGAGGAGCAGGAGGCGTTCGGCCATCAGGAGATCATGGTAACGCAGAGCCTGGAAGAAAAGAGGCCCCGCAGTCCGGAAAGGAACGCGGGGCCTACAGGAGAGGATTGGGACTTAAACCGCCAGGCCGTGGATGCCCACGGTGCGGAACTCGTACTGCTGGATTTGGACGGCGGTTGCTCCGCCCTCCGCACGCACGACGCGGCCGCGCGCCATGAGCTTGAGGGCGCAGCGGTTGTCGAGCTGGGCGGGCCAGCTAATGGCCATTTCGAGGCGTTTTCCGGGGATGAGGGACTTGTCGGTTTGGAACAGCACGCCGCTGCTGCTCATGTTGATGGTCGTGCCGGTGCCGGCTTCATCGCCAAGCCGCTTGCTCATCATCTTGAAGCGTACTTCCCGGGAGATCGGAAAGCGATCCGATGTCCTGCGGTCGGTTCTGCCCCTCTTGCCGGGGGTGATTGGTTCGGATGCGGGAAACAAGTTCATATGGTCAACCCACACACTCATGATGGCGGGCGCGTTCCCTTCACTCAATAGAGGTAAGGTTGGAATCGCGGGGGGTACGGGCGTACCAAGCGAGACTGGGACTCGCCGCCTACTCCACATGGGACATCGGGTATTATCTGGTCATGCGAACCTTGACACTGATCTCTCTGATTCTGTTGACCTTGACCTCGGCGCAGGCGGCCGACAAGAAGGCTATCGTGCCGGAAGGCTCCACCACGGCGGGGCCGTACACGCCGGGGATCCAGGCAGGCGGGTTTCTGTTCTGCGCCGGGCAGGTAGGCCGGGACAAAGACCAGAAGTATCCGGCCGTGTTTGAGGACGAGGTGAAGCAGACGCTGGAAAACGTCGGGGCCATCCTCAAGAAGGCCGGCTACACCTTTAACGACGCGGTGTCTGTGCAGGTGCACCTGACCGATATCGAGATGTTCCAGCGGATGAACGCGGTGTACATGACCTACTTCCCGGAGCCGCGGCCGGCGCGCACGACGGTGGGCGGGGTGAAGCTGGTGGGTCCGGCGCGCATCGAGATTACGGTGACGGCCTACAAAAAACCGTAGGGTTACGGCAGGCGCTGGGCTGCCACCCACTGGCGGATCTCTTCGAGGCGCTTGCGGATGCGCTCTTCGATGCCGCGCGAGGTGGGCTCGTAGAAGCGCGCCGCGGCAAGCGCCTCGGGCAGGCACTGCATGGCGGTGAGGCCACTGTCGTTGAGATGGGCGTGTTGGTAGCCCTCGGAGTAGCCCCACTGTTTCATCGCCCGAGTGGGGGCGTTGCGGAGCTGCATGGGCACCGGCTCGGCGGGGCTGGAACGGACCAGTTCGAGGGCGGCGTTGAGGGCGCGGTAAGCGGCGTCGGACTTGGGCGCCACGGCGAGGTAGATGGCCACCTGCGCCAGGGCCTGGTCGCCTTCCGGAACGCCGAGGAAGTGGACGGTCTGCATGCAGGCGATGGCCTGTTCGACGGCGCGGGGATCGGCCAGGCCGATGTCCTCGACGGCCATACGGACCAGGCGTCGGGCGATGTACATGCGGTCCTCGCCGGCCTCCAACATGCGGGCCAGCCAGTAGAGGGCTGCATCAGGGTCGGACGAGCGCACGCTTTTGTGGAGCGCCGAGACGAGGTTGAAGTGCTCCTCGCCGCCCTTGTCGTAGAGCAGCATCTTGCGCTGGACGGCATCCTCGACGGCCTGCGCGCCGAGGGCGCCGTCCGGGCTGGCGGCGGCGGCGATCTCCAGGATGTTGTAGGCGGTGCGGGCGTCGCCGGAGGCATATACGGCGATCTGTTCGAGGAGGTCATCGGAGGCGGTGACCGCCACCTCCGGCAGGGCACGCTTCAGCAGAGTGACGGTCTCTTCCGGCGTGAGCGGGCGCAGGGCGTAGACCTTGGAGCGGGAGAGCAGGGCTGAAATGACTTCGAAGGAAGGGTTCTCTGTGGTGGCGCCGATCAGGATGATATCGCCGCGCTCGACGTAGGGCAGGAAGGCGTCCTGCTGGGCCTTGTTGAAGCGGTGGATCTCGTCGACGAACAGGACGGTGCGGCGGCCGTGGTCGCGATTGCGCTGGGCCTGGGCCATCACCTCCTTGATCTCCTTCATGCCACTGAGGACGGCGCTGAATGGGATAAAGGCGCAACTGGTGTGCCGGGCGATGAGGAAAGCCAGGGTGGTTTTGCCGACGCCGGGAGGACCCCAGAGGATGAGCGAGGTGAGCCGGTCCTTTTCGATCTGGACGCGGAGGGGCTTGGCGGGGCCGAGGATGTGCTCCTGGCCGACGTAGTCGTCCAGAGTGGCCGGGCGCATGCGTTCCGCCAGAGGGCGGGGGGCTGTAGAGTCCGGATTGGGGGCGGGCTCAAACAGACTCACGGGCGGGCCCTCTGGCGCCAGGCCTCATAGAGGAGGATGCCCGCGGCGAGGCCGGCATTGAGGCTTTCAACGCCGGCTGTGGGGATGTGCAGGTCGGCGCCGGCGCCGCGCATCTCCTGGCTGACGCCGTGGCCTTCGCCGCCAATGACAAAAGCGCAGGGGCGCGCGAGGTCTGCCTGGTGGGCAGCCATTCCGCCGCG
>JACRKW010000356.1 GCA_016215215.1 Acidobacteriota bacterium | reverse complement strand
GTTGCTGGATGGCTGCGCCGGCCTGGGCCTTCTGGTGAAGTTCGGCGATAAGTACGGCAACTCGGCGGTGGCGGATGTCTACCTGCGCCAAGGGAGTGGACTGTCGCTTGCCGGGTATATCCTCTACTCCGACGAAGTCCTATACCCGATGTGGGCCCACTTGGATGATGCCGTGCGTGAGGGGACGCACCGCTGGAGCCAGACGTTCGGCTGGGAAGGAGGAATCTTCGAACACTTCTTCCGCACGGCGGAGTCCCGGAAGACATTTCTGAATGGCATGCACGGTCTCGGGCTGCTGAGTTCCGGGGAGGTGGTGCGGGTGTTCAATCTGAACCGTTTCCAACACATGGTGGATCTGGGTGGAGCTACGGGACATCTTGCGATTGCCGCCTGCGAGAGGTATGGCTCGCTACGAGGGACGGTTTACGACCTGGAAGGAACGGTGGAGTACGCAAGGCCGTATGTGGAGGCGTCCACTGCTCGGGAACGGCTTGCGATCCAGGCCGGGGACTTCTTCCGGGATGAACTCCCCCGAGGGGACCTGTACGCCCTTGGGCGCATCGTCCACGACTGGAACGAAGAGAGGGCTTTGACGCTGCTGCGGCGCGTCCACGACGCGCTGCCGGCGGGTGGAGGAGTGCTGCTGGCAGAAGCGCTTCTGGATGAAGACGGCACGGGACCTGTGAGCGCGCAGATGCAATCGCTGAACATGCTGATCGCGACCGAGGGGCGGGAGCGGAAGCCGTCGGAGTACAAGGCGCTGTTGGAACAGGCTGGATTTGAGAATGTGGAGGCGCGGCGCACCGGTGCACCCCTTGACGCTGTGCTGGCGATCAAGAAACAATAGCGAGCGATGAAGCGCCTACTTGCGATCACGTTTCTAACAGCCATGACAACCTCAGCCGCCGTGAAGATCGAGAAAACCCCCTGGAGCGGGTGGCCCAACTGCTACCGCATCACCAACGGGGAGGTGGAGTTGATTGTCACCTCCGACATCGGCCCACGGGTGATGCGCTACGGCTTCGTGGGCGGGCAGAACATGTTCTGGGTGCAGAAAGAAGGGGCGGGGAAGAGCGGCGAGCCTGCCTGGGTAACCCGCGGCGGTCATCGCATTTGGGTGGGGCCGGAGGACATCCGCTATACGTATCCGCCGGACAACGGGCCGGTGCAGGTGGAAGTGAAGGGTGACGTTCTGATCGCCACCCAGCCGGTGGAGAAAGAGACAGCCATCCGGAAGCAGATCGAAATCCGGCTGGCGCCCACGGGCAGCAGGGTGACCTTGATTCACAGGCTGGTGAACACGGGGAACATGCCGCTGGAATACTCGGCGTGGGCGCTGACGATGATGGCGCCGGGCGGCCACGGCGTGACAGGATTTCCGCCGCGTGGCACGCATCCGGAGAACCTGCAGCCGACCAACCCGCTGGTGATGTGGGCATTCAGCGACCTGACCGATCCGCGCTGGAAGTTCACCAAGAAGTACATGATCCTGCGCATGGAGCCAGGCAACAAGACGCCGACCAAGCTGGGGCATCACAACCCCAAGACATTCGGCGCCTATATGTTGAATGGCGAGATGTTCCTGAAGCAGTACGACGCAGGGCCGGTGGAGCGGCATCCGGACATGGGGTGTTCCTTCGAGACTTTTACCAACGCCGATTTCCTGGAACTGGAGACAATGGGGCCGCTGACAAAGGCGCCCTCAGGCGGCGCGGTGGAGCACGTGGAGCGCTGGTCGCTCCACAAGGGAGTGAAGCCGGCGGCCTGGACCGACGCCGAACTGGATCGCATCCTGCTGCCGCTGCTGGCATCGAAGTAAGTAATGACACTATTTCGTACCCTGGGCGCGGGAGCATTGCTCTGCGCCGCCCTCCACGGGCAATACAAGACTGAAAGCGCCGGCGCGCCGCCGGCGGAAGTAGCGGCCATTGCACCAGCGCTGGTGAAGGATGGGATTCGGGTCTTGAAGCCGGACGCCAGCGTGTTGTGCGAGATCTGGCTGGTGTCGGCGGAGCCCAAGGGAGGAGGCGAGGAGCAGAACACCACATGGACCGGAGTGCCTCACGGAGCGCTGCTGGGTGTGGTGCGGGCGCCTGCGCGCTGGAGCGACCGCCGGGGGCAGACCATTAAACCGGGCATCTACACGATGCGCTACAGCTTCTTCCCCATGAACGGCGACCACCAGGGTGTGGAGCCGCAGCGCGACTTCGCGCTATTGTCGCCGGCGGCGATTGACACCGACCCGGCCGCCCACCCGGCATTTGACGCCCTCATGGATATGAGCCGCAAGGCATCGGGCACTCCACATCCGCTGGTGCTGAGCCTGTGGAAGGACGAGCCGGGCGCGGCGGCCGGCGTGGAGGCTTCAGGCGACGTGAACCAGGTGTTGCACACAAGGATCGGATCCACTCCGGTGGCCCTCATCGTGGTGGGCAAGACCGAGCACTAAGTCGTGATCTGGCTGATTCTTCTGCCGGTTGTGCTGCTTGCCGCGGGTCTGACCTACCAGTGGGCGGGAACCAAGCGGGACGCGGCGCGCTACCCGGCGCCGGGACGAATCGTCAACGGTTTTCACGTGCGGATAGCCGGGTCAGGCGCACCCGTTGTGGTGCTCGAGTCAGGCATCGCCGCCAGTTCGGTGAGCTGGCGGCCCGTACAGGAACTGCTCGCCCGCGGCGCCACGGTTCTGAGTTACGACCGCGCGGGCTTCGGCTGGAGCAATGCCGCGGCGACGCCCCGTACGGTGGCCAATCTGGTGGCCGAGTTGAGAGCCGTGGTTTCGGCCTCGGGACTGCCGGGTCCATACGTGTTTGTGGGTCACAGCTTTGGGGGGCTGCTGCTGCGGCATTACGCAGCCTCCTATCCCGGCGACGTGGCGGCTCTGGTCCTGGTGGATCCGCTGGAGCCACTGGAGTGGCATCCGGCCAGCGCCGAACAACTCTACCGCCTGGGCAAGGGGGTGATGCTGTCTCGCCGGGGGGCCACGCTCGCAAGGTTGGGCGTAGTGCGGCTGGCTGTGGAACTGCTGCTGGCCGGGTCGCGCCTGCTGCCGAAGCTCGTCTCCAAGGCTTCGAGCGGACGAGGCAGCTCGGTCACGGATCGCCTGGTGGGGGAGTTGAGCAAACTGCCGGCGGACCTGTGGCCCGTGATGAAGTCCCACTGGTGCCTTCCGCGCAGCTTCAGAACCATGGCTGAGTACCTGGAAAGACTCCCCGAAGCCTGTGCCCTGCCAGTGCAGAACTCCGCACTGCGAGATCTGCCTTTGGTTGTGATCTCGGCGTCCGGGACGAGTGCGGATGTACGGGACCAGCACCGGCGGACGGCCGGCGCGTCTTCCCGCGGCGTGCACTTGAACGCCGAGGGGAGCGGGCACTGGGTGCAATTGGACCGTCCGGACCTGATTGTCGAGGCCGTGCTGCGCGTGGCGGGCGGCGCTGGTCCGCTACACTGATTCTGATGTCCGGCGATCCCGCCTCCGCGCGACTGGCGACGAGCCTCTGCGGCGTTGAGCTGCGAAATCCCATATTGGCTGCCTCCGGGACATTCGGCTATGGCGTCGAGTTTGAGTCGATCCTCGATCTGAACCTGCTCGGCGGCATCGTCGTAAAGGGCCTATCGCGGGAACCGATGGACGGCAACCCGCCGCCTCGGGTTTGGGAAGCCGAGGCGGGCATGATGAACTCCATCGGGCTGCAGAACATCGGCGTCAGGGCGTTCGCTGCGCAGAAGTTGCCGGCGCTCGGGAAATTCAGAACCCCCGTGTTCGCCAACGTGTTCGGCTACGCGGCGGAAGACTACGTGGAAGTCGTACGAGTGCTGGAAGACCACGACGGGCTGGCCGGCTATGAGCTGAATGTCTCCTGCCCGAACACCAAGCACGGCGGCATCTTCTTTTCAAGCGACCCCGGCTTGCTCGCGCAACTGGTGGGAGAGGTGAGGAAGGCAGTGAAGCGGCCGCGGCCCGTCATCGTGAAGCTCTCGCCGAACGTGGCGAAGATTGAGCCGCTGGCCGTGGCGGCGCAGGATGCGGGCGCAGACGCGGTGTCGCTGGTAAACACCTTCGTTTCGCTGGCCATCGACGTGCACACGCGCAAGCCGAGGCTGGGGGCAGGGTTTGGAGGCTTGTCGGGGCCGGCGATCAAGCCGATTGCGCTGCGGATGGTGTACGAAGCCGCGCAAGCGGTCAGGATCCCTGTGGTGGGTTTGGGCGGTATCGGCAGCGGCGAAGATGCCGCGGAGTTCCTGATCGCCGGCGCCTCAGCCGTGCAGGTGGGTACGGCGACATTCTGGGATCCGCGCGCGCCGCTGCGCATTGCGCGCGAGTTGGACACGTTTCTCAAGCGGAAGAAGATCTCCAGCGTAAAGGAACTGGTGGGAACGCTGGACTGGAGGAAATCATGAAGGAAGTCATTTCGACCGGGCGCGCGCCCCAGGCGATCGGGCCCTATTCGCAGGCGGTTCGCTCAAACGGCCTGCTGTTCTGCAGCGGGCAGATTGCGCTGGATCCGGCCACTGGACAGTTGGTGGAGGGCGGAATAGAAGAGCAGACCGTGCGGGTACTGGAAAATCTCAAGGCGGTGTTGGAGGCCGGCGGGGCGAGCCTGGCGACAGTGCTCAAGACCACCATCTTTGTGAAGGACATGGGCGACTTCGCGAAGGTGAACGAAATATACGCGCGCTACTTCCCAACCGATCCTCCGGCGCGGGCCACGGTGGAGGCGGCGCGGCTGCCGAGGGACGTGAAGGTGGAGATAGAGGCGGTGGCGTCGGTGGAGTAGACCGCCGGCGCTACTGATGCGCGCTGACCTGCGGCTGGGGTGCGTTGAGCTTCACCTCGATGGTCCGCTCGGCCTCATTGATCTCAAAGGTCTGGCCGAAGGTTTGATAACCCTTGGCGATCACCTGGATCTGGATCTTGCCCTGAGGAAGGCTGGGCAGCTTGGCCACGCCGTCCTGGCCAGTTCGCATCTCCCAGGTGGTGCGGGTCTTCTTCATCTTGATGGGGTTGAAGCCCTCGAGGAAGCGCACAATCACACTGGCACGGTCGATGGGCTTGTCGCTGTAGGACTTCACTTCCACCCGCAGCACGGTCATGGGGGGATCGGCGAGCAGGGGGACGGCTAGGACCAGAACGAGGAACAGGGCCAGGAAGCGCATCGGCATACTTTGATTTTAAGCGATATCGGGGAGCAGGAAACCCGCGGCCGGTGGTTGCGAAGCTGGACGGAGGGCGGAGTCTGCGTCGCCTGCGGCGATGTATCCGCTGCGAACGGCGCCTTCCATAGTGGCGGGCCAGCCGGAGCGGGTCCAGTCGCCGGCGAGCGACAGGTTGGCGAAGGCCGTTCTGGCCGTCGGGCGCAGAAGTTCCAGACCAGGGCGGGCGGAGAAGGTGGCGCGCATTTCCTTGACCACGTGCGCTTTCACCAGTTGCGCGGATGCCGCCAGCGGAAGGAATTCGCGAAGCTCCCGCAAGGCCAGGTCGATCACCTCGCCGCGTGTGAGTGGCGTGAGGCTGCGGGAAGCGCTCACCACCAACTGGATGTAACGGCCATCGTCCTTGTTGAAGAACCACTGGATAGTGCGGTCGAGAAGTGTGGCGTGCGGAAGCGTGGTGATCGGCCGGTCGAACCACAAGTGGATGCCGGTGATGGGGGAATGCTCGAAAGGGGTGTAGTCGATACCCAGGTCAGGGGCCAACTGAGCCAGCTTCTCGTAGGGCAAAGCGGAGATGTAATGATCGGCCGTCCAGAACCGCCCGCCGGCCTCGACCGAGGAGACGCGGCCGGATTCGAAAGCGATGCGTGTGACCGGAGTTCGGAACTGGAACTCGACTGCAGGTATCCGCTTCCACGCTTCGGCTGAGTAAAGCTCGCTGAGCGGGATTGAGGACAGGCCCATCTCATAGGAATCCCGGCTGGCAAGAAAGCCAAGACGGAAGACCTGGCACCCGTGCGAGGCGGCCATGCGGTCCAGCTCTTCGTTGATAGCGCTGACCAGGATCTGCCGCCAGAATCGCTCGATGGCGGCGG
>JACRKW010000115.1 GCA_016215215.1 Acidobacteriota bacterium | reverse complement strand
GGGTGATGGGCCGCAGCAATCCAGCCTTCACGCCCCTGTCGCGGAGCATGCCGACCACGGACTTGAGGATGCGCGAGATGATGCCGTAGCCGACAAAGACCAGCTCGGCGTCATCGGTGCGGTAGTTCTCCCATCGCGTTTCCTCGCGGGTGATGATCTGATACTTGGCCTCCAGTTTGCGGATGTGCCGTTCCATGTCGTCGGGCTGGATGTAAATGGAGGTGACGAGGTTGTGTCTGGTCTTCGAGGTGCCGTCCACGGCCCACTCCGGGGTTCGGGGATGGTAGGGGTCGACGGAAAGGAAGTCCACCGGCTCCATCATCTGTCCGATGAAGCCGTCGGCCATGACGTAGACCGGGGTGCGGTAGGAGTCGGCCAGGTCGAAAGCCAGTCGGGTGAGGTCACACATCTCCTGGGCGGAGGCTGGGGCCAGGACGGGCGTGCGGTAGTTGCCGTGGCCGCCGCCCTTGACCACCTGAAAATAGTCGCCCTGCTCGGGGGCGATGTTGCCCAGTCCCGGACCGGCGCGTGAGATGTCGACAATGACGCAGGGCAATTCGGCGCCTGCCAGGTAGCTGACGCCCTCCTGCATGAGGCTGATGCCGGGTCCTGAGGATGCCGTCATGGCGCGAATTCCAGCCGAGGATGCCCCGTAGATCATGTTGATGGCGGCGACTTCGCTTTCGGCCTGCAGGAAGACGCCGCCGGCCTGCGGCACATAAAGCGCGGCGGCTTCGGCGATCTCATTGGCCGGGGTAATGGGGTATCCATAAAATGCGCGGCAGCCGGCCAGCACCGCGCCTTTGACCAGTGCCTCATTGCCCTTGATCAGTTGCTTCGGCATTCTATGCTCCTCAAGCGACGGCCTTCCACACGCGGATGGCGCCAGGCTCAGGACAGGCGTAGAAGCACAGCCCGCAGCCGTTGCAGCCGCGGCCGTCATAGGCGGCGGGGTGATAGCCGTAATGGTTCAGGTGCGGCGCCAGGTGGAGCACCTTCTGCACGCAGGCCTCCACGCACAGGCCGCAGCCTTTGCACTCGGCCTGGTCAATCTCCACCTTGCCCTTGTCCTCTTTCACTGCCGCAGGCATTTCAGCGATGGCCGCCATTGGAATCTCCTTACCCGTCTCGTCACCCGGCGGGAACCAGCCGGGGCCTCAAATAATGCATGTCGTAAGCAAAATCGTACAGCATCTCACGGAATTTCGGGTCCGCGATTCCGATGAGCGCTTCGGCGCGCTGGCGTAGCGTCTTTCCATGAAGGAAGGCCACGCCATGCTCGGTGACCACATAGTGGACGTCGGCGCGCGATGTGACAACGCCGGCGCCAGGATCGAGCATGGGCGCAATCCGGGAGATGGTGCCCTTCTTCGCCGTGGACGGAAGGGCGATGATGGGCTTGCCGCCTTCGCTGTGGGCTGCGCCGCGGATGAAGTCCACCTGTCCGCCGAAGCCGCTATACAGCTTGGCCCCGATGGAGTCCGCACACACCTGGCCAGTGATGTCCACCTGCAGCGCCGAGTTCACGGCCACCATCTTGCGGTTGCGGCTGATGACGAATGGGTCGCAGACGTACTTGTTGGGGTGGAACTCCAGCAGCGGGTTGTCGTCGACGAAATTGAAGAGCTTCCGGGTGCCCAGCACGAAGCCGGCGATGAGCTTTCCGGCATGCAGCGACTTGGCTGCGCCGTTCATCACCCCGCTTTCGATCAGCGGGATGACGCCGTCGGAGAACATCTCGGTGTGGAGCCCCAGGTCCTTGTGTCCTGTCAGGCTTGCCAGTACCGCGTCGGGGACCTCGCCGATTCCGAGTTGCAGGGTGGCGCCGTCGGGGATGAGGGAGGCGACGTTGCGGGCGATGCGCACCTGGATCTCGTTGGCGGGCGCAGGGTGCAACTCCGGTAATTCGTGGTCGACCTCGACGACGGCGTGGACTTCGGAGACATGCAGGAAGGTCTGCCCGTGCGTACGGGGCATCCTCGGGTTCACTTCGGCGACGACTCGGCGGGCGTTCTTGGCCGCCGTGAGGGTGCAATCCACGCCGACTCCCAGGCTCATGTAACCGTACTTGTCGGGCGGGGAAAGTTGCAGGAAGACGTGGTCCAGCGGGCAGGCGCCGGTTTCGAACAGCCCCTCCACCTCGTGGAGGAAGATGGGCATGTAGTCGGCCCGGCCGTCGGCCACGGCGTCGCGGACGTTCTCGCCGATAAAGAGCCCAACGGTGCGAAAGATGCCGTCGTAGCGGGGGTGCGAGTAGTCGGCGTTGCCGAGCGTCTTTAGATGAATGATCTCAACGTCTTCCAGCGAACCCGCCCGATCCAGCAGCGCCTGGACGAGAACCTCGGGGGTGGCGCATCCAGGGTGCATGTAGACCCGGTCACCCGACCGCACGCCGTAGACCGCCTCAGCGGCCGTGGTGCGTTTCCGGTCGTATTCTTCCTGCCAGCTCATCTTCGGATCCCACGAGGGCCGCAGATTGTTGAATTTAATACCTGCATCACTGAAACAAGCGGTCCTGCCTATTTATCGCTCCATGCCCGGTTCTCTGTCAAGTCCTATTATTACAATAAGTTGCGGACAAGATAGTATCTTGCTGAAACGACACCACTTATAGGTGGTGTAGGTTGGAGAAGTGGACTGGATCTGGTCAAGATGTTACCGTGGGTGTTTACAGGCCATGTGGACCCCTGCCATCGAAAGCCGCTTCCGGCACCTGCATCGACTGATCGGCAACACGCCGCTTCTAGAGATCGACTTCGAGTACGACGGGCAGCCCAGACGGGTGTTTGCCAAGAGCGAACAGCTCAACATGACGGGCAGCATCAAGGACCGGATGGCGCTGCACATTCTGGAGACAGCCTACCGGGAGGGGCGGATCGAGCCGGGTGACGTGATCATCGAGGCGACGAGCGGGAATACGGGTATTTCCTTCTCTGCGCTGGGGCGGGCGCTGGGCCATCCTGTGACCATCTTCATGCCGGATTGGATGAGCCGGGAGCGGACGGATCTGATCTCGAGCTTCGGCGCGTCCATCATACCGGTGAGCCGGGCGCAGGGCGGGTTCCAGGGCAGCATCCGGATGTCGGAGGATTTGGCGGCGCGCACGCCGCGAGCGTTCCTGCCGTGCCAGTTCGCCAATGCGGCCAATGCCTGCGCCCACCAATCGACCACAGGGCCGGAGATCTGGCTCCAGATGGAGAAGGAAGGGATGCGGCCGGACGCATTCGTGGCCGGAGTGGGCACGGGCGGGACGGTGATGGGAGTGGGGCGGTACCTGCGCTCCACCGGCGCGTCTGTGCGCGTGCATCCGCTGGAACCGGCGGAGTCGCCGACGCTATCGACCGGATGCAAAGTGGGCTCACACCGCATTCAGGGCATCTCGGACGAATTCATTCCGGCGATCGTCCATCTCGACGAACTGGATTCGGTAATCGCGGTAGCCGATGGCGACTCGATCCTGATGGCCCAGAGGCTGGCCTCCGAGCTGGGTTTCGCGGTGGGAATCTCGTCGGGCGCGAATTTCCTCGGTGCGCTCATGGTCCAGAACGAGATGGGGCCGGATGCCAACGTCGTCACGATCTTCAGCGACGACAACAAGAAGTATCTGACCACCGATCTGCTGCGGCACGAGCCGGAGCGCGAGGGCTACCTTTCGCCGCGCGTGAAGCTGACGGGCTTCCGGGCCTTTTCCCGCAACTGCCAGATGTGCGGGGAGACGGCGGCTACGTCGCTGGCATAGTGCTGGATCTCAGTAACCCAGCCGCCGCCGCAGTTCCGGCTGATACCGCCTGCTGATCTTCACAATCTCGCCGGAGGTGAGCCTGGCCGTCGCGCCGCCCTTGCTGATCGGCTCCAGCAGCGCCAAGTGTGACAGGTTCACAATCGCCCGCTTGTGCACGCGCACGAATTGCGTTGAGTCTAACGCCGCTTCCAACGCCCGGAGCGTTTTGTCCACCACAAATCGACCGGCTGAGTTGAACGCGAACACCAGTTCGTCTTCCACCTGGAACGCCTCAATCTGATCCACTGGCAGCACGTGCAGCTTGTGAAGCCTCTTGCCTACGACACGTCGCAGGCTTTCGTGCGTTCCCAGCGCGTTGACCAGTCGCTCCACCGGCCTCTCCGCAGGCGGCCGGCGCAGCCTCTCCATTGCCTGTTTCAGCCGCTCCGGCTCCACCGGTTTCAGCAAGTAATCAACCGCGCTCACCTCGAACGCCCGCAGCGCGTATTCGTCATAGGCTGTGACGAAGACCACCGCTGGGCACTTTTCACGCGGCAGTGCGGAGAGCATTTCGAAGCCGTTCAATCCCGGCATTTGGATGTCCAGGAACACCGCATCCGGCGCGAGCGTCCGGATCGCGTCCAGCGCCGCAAGCCCGTCGCTCGCTTCCCCAACGACTTCCACATCGGGCCACACTCCCAGCATCCCGGCGAGGCGCCGCCGGGCGCGTCTCTCGTCATCGGCGATCAACACTCGCATGCGCAGCAACCTCGATTTCGATCCGCGTCCCAGCACCTGGCGCAGAGTCTATGCGAAGGCTCCCCCCCGCCTGTTTCACCCTTGCCAGCACCCCGCCCAATCCCACTCCCATGGCTCTGGATGGCTCGAACCCTGCACCATCGTCGCAAACTGCCATTCGCAGCCTACCGGCCTCCACCTGCGCCGATACACGAATCGTACCGCCTGCGGGACGCCCCGCCATGCCGTGGCGGATCGCATTCTCCACCAGGGGCTGCAGAAGCATCGGCGGTACCAGCGCAGCCAGCGCCGCCTGGCTCGCTGCGATCTCGTAGTTCAACCGATCTTCGAAGCGCGCCTTTTCGATCTCCAGGTAGGCTCGCAACGCGGCCAGTTCGTCATCTAGTTCAACGCGCTCTTGCTTTGTCGCCTCCAGAGCGTAACGAAACACCCGCGCCAGATTCAATATGGTCTGCTCGGCCTCCGGCACCTCCTTTGCCATGTCCGCCAGCGTGTTCAGCGAGTTGAACAGGAAATGCGGGTTGACCTGCGCCCGTAGCGCCCTCATCTCCGCCGCCGCCGCCAGTTGCTGTGCCTGTCTGGTGTCGAGACTCTCAAGTTGCGCCACCAACTGCGCCACCGCCGCATCCAGGAAGGTCAAGTCCTCGCTCCGATACGACAACCCGTGCCGACGCTCCCCAAAGACCAGGTAGCCTTTCAGGTGTTCCCTCTGGCCCACTCGAACGATCAGGCGCGCCTCGCCCTTTCTCTCTTCATCCGCAGCGGAGAACCGCACGAATTCGGCCCCCAACGCGCGCCGCAACTCGGTGGTGAACGTCGTCTGCAGAGTGTCCGGGGAGTCGCATTCCGCCATCTTGGTGGCCAGCGCCTGCAACTCAGCGCGATAGTCCGGCCTGTGGAAGACCACCTTGTCAACGAACCCACCAGCACTCCCAGCGTCGAGCGCCGCCAGCCACGCCAAGACCACCGCTCCGGACGCGAGCATAGCCTGGCCGACCGACGAGTGCATCGACAGCAACACCGGCGCCGCCAGGACCATTGCCGGGATCACAAGTCCCGCCAGCGCCGCCATCAGAACTGCTCTCTTCAGCACCACGTCGAAATAGATGAACCGCGTCTGGTAATAGATGATTCCCAACAAGCTTGGCAGCAGCAGGAGTCGTGCCACGAGAGCCACACCCAAACCAAGGGTGGTCCACTTCTGTCCAACGTGCGCCAACGCCAGTATAGCCAGCAGGATCCCAGTGGGAAGCACTCCAGCGATCGCCTTGAAGTCCCGCGCAGGGAGACTGGATGGAACTTGAACCCGCAGGAAGCCCTGCAGCACCTGAGGCGCGATGATCCAGAGCCAGAACAGGCCTAACGAACCATGGAACATGTAGGCAAGGGTCGCCTGTGCGTGTGCTGCTTGGCCAGCGGCGAATTGCCGCATCGCCAGTACCAGGCGGATCGTGCTGAGGAGGGGAAACAACACGACCACCATGCCGGCCGTTCGTATAACCATCCGCGTCCGGCTGTTCAGTGAACCGGTGCCGGAAACCACCAGAAGGAGGTAAACGCACAGTAGCGACCAGAAGTAGATCTGCATCACTTGCGCGCCGCCGGCCCAAAGAGTGAACTTCTCCGTGCCTCCCATGCAGTGTGCAAATGCGTCCGCTGCCTCCAGCCCGAAGTGCGCCGCCAGCGCCAGCAGCATCGCAAGGAAAGCGGCCGCTTCCCGCGTGCGGTTCGCCCGCCGCATCATTAGGCCGCAAAGTCCCAGCACGGCCAACGCCGCCAGGCTTTCCGTCACCGCCGCCAGAGACCAGATGGTTTCGAGAGACATCGTGCTCTTCCTCTGCCGCCAGTTTGCGGCTCAAGCAGGCCTCCGCAAAAGCACTTCCATAGTATCCGGCGAATTGGCGAGGGTAAGCGGCGAAGGGTAGGATGTTTCCATGCTTCGATTGGCCGCCTTTCTGCCCCTGTGCACACTGCTCGCCTCCGACCCGTTCACACTCGAAGGCCAATACGGCCGTGTGGAGACCGAGCGGCGGGCCTACCGTCCGCTGGACTTGGTGAGGGTGAAAGTGACGGGGCGGGCCAAGGGCGACAGCCATGGGCGCATCCGGGTGACGGACCCGGAGCAGAAGACCTACTTCGAGAAGGAGATCGACCTGGCGGCCAACCACGGGGAGGTGACTTTCCAGGTGACGGGCAGGCTGGGCGTGCACTACATCTATCTTTGGTGGCCCGGCGAGAAGCGCTACAGCCGTTATGTGAACATCCTGCTGGACGCCGATACCGGGGTGGCGACAGGCGATCGCGACTTCGATGCGCTCTACCCGTTCACGCGCGAGGCCATGCTGCTTGGCCGGCGCGACTACATGACCAGGCGCGGCCGCTTTGTCGGCTACATCTCGGCCGATACCTGGCATTTCGACGGCATTTGGCTGCGAGACTGGATCTACTCGCTGCCGGCCTACAAGTACTGGGAGCGCGAGATGCAGTGCGGGCTGGACCGCTTCCTGGAGGTCCAGCGTGAGGACGGGCAGACGCCGGACGGCATCGAGCGCGACGGGCGGACGTGGCGCGTGGGCCTGGAGAGCGATGTGGAGTACATTCTCACGCTCGGCGTATGGGAGACATGGAAGGCGACGGGCGATGATGTGTGGATGGCGCGCGCGCTGCCGAAGCTGGAAAAGGCGCTGGCTTACATCCGCAGCGACGCCAAACATTGGGATGCGGGCAACCGGCTGATCAAGCGCCAGCACTCGTGCGACACCTGGGACTACGACATCGACGGCGCGTCGGACAAGGGCGGCTCGCGCCACGTGATTGCCACCTGCGACCAGAGCGGTTACGCGCTGGCCTTTCGAGCGATGGGCGAGATGTACTCGCACCTGGGCGATGCGGCCTCGGCCGGGCGTTGGGCCAAAGAAGCCGGCGAGTATCGCGAGCGCGCCGCCAGGCTGCTGTGGGACGGGGCGAAGTTCCTGCACCATGTGCACCTGGACAAGATCGGCCACGGGGATTTTGACGAGTCGAAACAACTCGCGATGGGCAACACGTGGGCTGTGACGCGGGGCCTTGCCGACTACCGCCAGGCGCTCAGCATCGTTGACGAGTATCGCCGCCGTCACCGCGAGACCGGAGACAAGTATCCATGGTGGAGCCTTCAGCCCGGCTATCCAGACTCACTTGGGTATTGGAAGGACCCGTATCGCAAGCAGGGGGGCTATGCCAACGGCGGCCTGATGCCATGGGTCGGCGGCGAACTGTCGCGCGGGGCGCTGGAGAACGGCCGGGAGCGGTACGGCGTTGAGTTGCTGCGCCAGTATGCCGCGCACCTGCGGCAAACCGGCGGTGCGCAGGTTTGGTACTGGCCGGACGGCACTCCGGGTTACCGGACGACCAACGAGGTGAATTACGCCGGCTGGGGCATGGCGCAGTGGGTGGATTCGCTGATGGAGGGGCTGGCGGGCATCAGGGATGCGTCCAGGGGTTTCGAGAGCGTGGAGATCTCGCCGCGCTGGCCGGCCGCGGGACTCACGGAGGCGCGCGCGACGGCGCGCTATGCGGCCGGTTCCGGCTACTTCTCCTACTTCTGGCGGGCGGAGCCGCGGTCGCTGCACATCGAATACTCGGGCAGCGGCAGCCAGTTACTGTTTCGCGTACTGTTGCCCAAGGGCTTCAACCCGCGCGCGGTGATGGTGGACGGCACCGACCTGCAATTCAACCGCGAAGACGTGGGGGAAGGCGTCTACGTCCGCTTCCGGCCGGAAGACGCGCAGCGGGGCGTGATTCGCATTGCGGGGCAATAAGAAAGCAATACGACACGGTTGCTTTTGCTATGGAATCAGATTACTATTCCTGCTGTAAGGCAGCAATAAAGTCTACGCAATCGTTTGATTGTAACCATCAAACCCCTGCTTGCAGCCGCTCACTGTGGGCGGCGCGATAACGGCCTTTGGTTGGTCAACATGCTGATTCGGAAAGGAGTCAGGGTTATGTTGATGGTCGGTAATTGCATCCTCGCAGGTTGCGTGCTGCTGTGCTCTGCAGGGGAGGCGTTGACCGTTCAGGAACCAGGCGCCGCCGAACTGGAAGCGGTGCGCGCGGCGATTCAGAGAGGCGATTTTGAAACCGCGAATGACAGGTGTTTCGCCTACGGTAGGGTAGTCTTGGCGCTGCAGCGCGCGGCCGGGCCTGCTCAAACGATTCCGAAGGAACTGAAGTATACGCCAAGTCCGGTGGACAGTAGCTACCTGCTGGTGATGGTGGATCAGGTCAAGCAAATGCAAGCATCCGGGGACCTTTTATCAACCTTACGGTACGCCGGCGCACTGCAACAAGCTCTGAACAGGGAGCGGCTTCGAAGACAGCCGAGCATGGCTCTGCAGCTGGAAGAGGTCGAGAATCGGCTCGTTGGCGAAAGCAGATTCGAGCGGTACTTGGATCTTCCGCTGGCTGCTCAATTGGCAGTGGAGGCGGGGGCCAACGAAAAGGCCAGGCGATATTCTAATGAACTGCTGCTTACGGCGGCAGCGCACGAGAAGGCGTGGCCGCAAAAATCGCGAGGAGAGGCGATCTATCGAGGACACCTCGTGCTCGCGCGTGTGGATCTGCGGGACGGAGACGTGGAGGCAGCGAGGAGGCACCTGATAGAGGCGAGTGGTGCTTATTCGAATTCCTACATGGTGTTCCAAGGTCCAGACAAACGGTTGATAGCGGAATTCCTCGACAAGGGCGAGAAGGATGCAGTCCTGGACTATCTGAAGCAGTGCGCCAAGTCCTGGAAGGCGGACAACGGGGAGACGGCTCACTGGATCGCGCTTATCGAGAAGGGCGAGCGGCCCTGGTTTGCGAAGTTAAAGCTCAAGTAAGGGCGGAGGCACTGGCGCGCATCGGGGCGTGATTCGCATTGCGGGGCAATAGCGCGGCGCTGTGTTGCACTACTTGATGTTCTGCGCGGTGGCATCCAGGACTTCCCGGATGTTGCGCCGGTCTGCCGCGCTCAGCGCCGCAAACGCCGCGCTTTGATCCTTGCCGGAGAGCACGTCATTGATGCGCGCCCAGACGCGCTGCTTCAGCGGCGCGGGCAGGGCGGCGAAGGCCTCCGAGTAAATCAGATAGCTGCACGGATAGCGAAACAGACGTGTTTGGAGGTCGAAGTCGCGCAGGCTGCGGCCCTTCGCGTCTTTCGGCCCCAGGGCAGGGAAGTCGCTGGTGAACGAGGATGTGCCCTTGACCGGGCTATCCAGCTTGAACTCGTCGGCGAACAGGAGATAGCGGACGAGGATCTCGGCGGAGTTCTCAATGCGGCGGCGGGTAGAGTCGCTCATTTCGGCTTCGGGTTTACCCAGCGCCTTGTTCATCTCCGCCTGCAAAATGAGCGCTGAGCGCACTTCAAAGCCGGCGCGGGTGAAGAGGTTGTGCAGCTTGGTCTGGTGTTCGAGCACCATCAGGGCGACGATGTCGCTGTGCGGAGTGAGGTAGCGGCTCACGTCGAAGCGCTTGTCCAGCGACAGCAGGTTGGCGCCCGTCTCGCGGTCGAACTTCTCGGGATTGTCGCGGTCGGCCACCTGCACGTTGCCCATGTGGCGCATGCGGCCGTGGGTGCCGGTGACAAACCAGCCGCCCCAGCGCTCGGCGAAGGGGCTGCGGTGGTCCGTCACGAACGAGCCCGTGGTCATAAGCGGGTAGCCCTCGGGGTCGGCATAGACGGAGCGCACCAGGTGGCCGGGGATGCCGGTGGTATTGGGTGAGACGTGGCACTGCAGGCAGGCGTCCCCGCGCTCCAGCCGGGGCTTGGCGGTCTTCTTCTGGAGGATTGTGAAGAACATGCCGCCGCGTTCGGGGTCGACCGCGGATAGCTCCATGACTTCGCCGCCGTGGACGTAGCCCAGGTACACGCTGTCGTTGAAGTAGATGGCACGCGGGGCTGAAGGCGAAATGCGCGAGAGTTGGAAACTGGTCTTGGAGAAGACCAGCGCCTGCGATGACACCGGCACGGCGAGCGCTTTGAGCAACGAGGGCAGGTAGCCGAACTTGGCGTCCCACTCGAGCCGTGTTTCGCCGGAATCGATCCGGGCCTGGAGCCTGGTGATGGGGTCGTCCTTCAGCGGGTCGGCATACCGCAGAGCGCCTTCGGTGAGAGGGACGGAGTAGGAGCCGCGGAAATCGGGGGCCTGGGCCAGGGCGGAGACGGCGCACAGGGCGGCGATGAAAAGGCGCATTGCTCCATTGTGCGCCGCTCGAGCGTTTGGTTCGGTGACGTCGGTCACGCCGGGCGGGTCCGCATGAAAGTGCGCACGCCCCACAGGAGCAGGAAGCCAGTGAGCAGATAGACGATCGAACTGGCGCTGATGGCCGCGCCCATACCGAGGGTCTGTGCGGCGTAGGCGACGGCCACGGGACCGGCGCTGCCGCCGAGCCAGGCCATGGAGTTCATGAAGCCGAGGGCGGTGCCGCGGCGCTCAGGCTTGACTACGTCGTAGAGCGATGCCCAGATGTTGGCGTCATAGAGCCCCTTGGCGTAACCGAATCCGGACAT
>JACRKW010000114.1 GCA_016215215.1 Acidobacteriota bacterium | reverse complement strand
CGTCACCCCGCAGCACGCCGTCTCTCCTTCGAGTTGGCGCATCAGCTCCCGCTCGAGCACCCGAAGGTCCCGGCGGAACTCCTTGACGTCGGCGATCAGCACTGCCCCTTGCAATTGTTGCATGATGCAATTATTGTATGCCTCAACAAGGAACGCGTCAAGCCCATTCTGCGCCGCCCGCTCCGGATCCCGCGCCAGCCCCCCCTTTTCAGCGCGGGCGTCCTGCCTTGTTGGATCCGCCACCGCCTTCAAACAAACGTGACGTCACAATCGGATACGCTGGAGGCGTTGCCGGCGGCTTATGGCATGAGTATTTCTGGAACTGAACTCCGCGATGCAGTTGCCCAAGGCGTCGCAGCCAGCGGCGAAGCGCTAATTGTCGATCTTGCCGGCGGCAGAACCATCGCCGTCCCGCTATCCTGGTTCCCCCGTCTGGCGCACGGCTCACCAGCCGAACGCGCCAACTGGCGTCTCATCGGTGGAGGCACAGGCATCCATTGGCCGGACCTGGACGAAGATATCAGCGTTGAAAGCCTGCTGGCTGGACGCAGATCCGCGGAGACCCAGACTTCCCTTCGTCGCTGGCTCCAGGCTCGAAAACCCGCCTGAAAGTCAGGCCCCTACAGCCCCACCCCCACCGTGTCCAGTCCCCCCGCGTGCGCCGCCTCATACGCCGCGATCTCCGCCTCGTGCTTCAACAAATACCCCAACTCGTCCACCCCCTCCAGCATGCACGTCTTCGAGAACTCGTCCACCGCGAACCGGCACTCCGTCCCGTCCGCCAGCGTCAGCGTCTGCCGCTCCAGATCCACCCGCACCTTCGACTGCGGATCCCCCGCCGCCTGCTGCAGCAGTTTCGCGTGAATCTCCCGCGACACCACCACCGGCAGCAGTGAGTTCTTCAGCGAGTTGCCCTTGAAGATGTCGGCGAACGACGTCGAGATCACCGCCCGGAACCCATACTGCGTCAGCGCCCACGGCGCGTGTTCCCTCGACGACCCGCACCCGAAGTTGTCCCCCGCCAGCAGCACCTGCGCCGACCTCGCCGCGCCCGAGTTCAACACGAAATCCCCCTTCGGGCTCCCGTCCGCCTCGTACCGCCAGTCGTAGAACAACTGGTCCCCCAGCCCTTCCTTCGAAATCGTCTTCAGGAACCGCGCCGGGATGATCTGGTCGGTGTCGATGTTGTCCACCGGCAGCACCGCCATCGCCGATTCAAATGCAGTGAATCTCTCCATTACTTGATGCTCCTCGGATCTGTCACCACGCCCGTCACCGCGCTGGCCGCCGCCGTCAGCGGGCTCGCCAGGAACGTCCTGCCGCCCTTGCCCTGCCGGCCTTCGAAGTTCCGGTTCGACGTCGACACCGAGTACTGCCCCGGCGCCAGTTGGTCCCCGTTCATCGCGATGCACATCGAGCAGCCCGCTTCGCGCCACTCCGCGCCCGCCTCCCGGAACACCCGGTCCAGCCCCTCGGCCTCCGCCTCTCGCTTGATCTGCTGCGAGCCCGGCACCACCATCACCCGCACCTTCCCGCTCACCTTCCGGCCCTTCAGCACGGAGGCCGCCGCCCGCAGGTCGCTCATCCGCGAGTTGGTGCAGCTTCCGATGAACACCACGTCGATCGGCTTGCCGGCCAGCGGCTTGCCCGCCTCCAGCGCCATGTACTCCAGCGCCTTCTTCAGCGTCTCCCGCTCCACTGAGTCGCTCACGGCGGCCGGATCCGGCACCACGCCTGAAATCGCCATCCCCATGCCCGGGTTGGTCCCGAACGTGATCATCGGCTCCAGCGCCGCGCCGTCAATCGCAATCTCCTTGTCGTAGGTCGCGCCTTCGTCCGACGGCAGTTCCTTCCAGCGCGCCACCGCTGCATCCCACGCCGCGCCCTGCGGCGCGAACGCCCGGCCCTTCAGGAACTCGTACGTCACATCGTCCGGCGCGATCAGCCCGGCGCGCGCGCCGCCCTCGATCGACATGTTGCACACCGTCATCCGCTCTTCCATCGTCAGCGCCCGGATGGTCGAGCCCGTGAACTCGAACACACACTCCGTGCCGCCGCCCACGCCGATGCGCGCGATCAGCGCCAGGATAATGTCTTTCGCCGTCACGCCCGGCCGCAACGCCCCGTTCACCCGCACCGCGAAGCTCTTCGACTTGCGCTGCAGCAGCGTTTGCGTCGCCAGCACGTGCTCCACCTGGCTCGTCCCGATCCCGAACGCCAGCGCGCCAAACGCCCCGTGCGTCGCCGTGTGCGAGTCGCCGCACACCACCGTCATCCCCGGATGCGTCAGCCCGTACTCCGGCCCGATCACGTGGACGATCCCCTGCCGCTTGTTCAGGAAGCCGAAATGCGGAATGCCGAACTCCGTGCAATTCTTCTCAAACTGCTCCACCTGCGCCCGCGCGATCGGGTCCACAATCGGCAGGTCGCGCGGCGTCGTCGGCGTCGAGTGGTCGCACGTGCCGAACGTCTTGTCCGGCCGCCGCACCTTCAACCCTCTCTGTCTCAGACCCTCAAACGCCTGCGGCGAGGTCACCTCGTGTACCAGGTGCAGGTCGATGTAGAGCAGCGACGGCGCGCCAGCCGGCTCGGCCACCACGTGCGCGTCCCACAGCTTCTCAATGATGTTCCGCGGTTTAGTCATAGTCAGATCGCCTCGCACACCGCTGTGCCAACCTGCTCGGTCGTCAGCGGCGCGCCCTTCGGTTTCAAGTCCGCCGTCACCCGTCCGGCGTTCAACACGCTCTCAATCGCGCCGTTCACCGCCCGTGCCTCTTTGAGCAGTCCGAAGCTGTACTCCAGCATCGCCGCCACGCTTCCGATCGCCCCCAGCGGGTTCGCCTTGTTCTGCCCGGCGATATCCGGCGCCGAACCGTGGACCGGCTCGTACAGCCCGACCCACGCGCCTGAGGCCTTCTTCTCGCCGATCGACGCCGACGGCAGCATCCCGATCGACCCCGCCAGCACCGCCCCTTCGTCCGACAGAATGTCGCCGAACATGTTCTCCGTCACCACCACGTCAAACCGCGTCGGGTTCAGCACCAGCTGCATCGCGCAGTTGTCCACCAGCACATGCTCCAGTTCCACCTCCGGGAACTCCGCCGCTACCTCCACCATGACCTTGCGCCACAACTGCGACGTCTCCAGCACGTTGGACTTGTCCACCGACGCCACCTTCTTGCGCCGCTGCCGCGCCAGGTGAAACGCCATCCGCCCGATCCGCGCGATCTCGGCCCGCGTGTAGGCCATCGTGTTCACCGCGCGCTCGGTGTCGCCCGAGCCCTCAATCCCGCGTGGCGTCCCGTAGTAGATCCCGCCCGTCAGTTCCCGCACGATGATCATGTCCGTCCCGCGGATCCGCTCGTTCTTCAGCGGCGATGAGTCGATCAGCGCCTCGTAGGTCCGCACCGGCCGCAGGTTCGCGTAGACGCCCATCACCTTGCGGATCCCCAGCAATCCCCGTTCCGGCCGCTGCGCCGGCGGCGCGTTGTCGAACTCCGGCAGCCCCACGGCCCCCAGCAGCGTCGCATCGGCATCGGCGGCCAGCCGCGCCGTTTCATCTGGAAACGGGGTGCCCGTCTTGTGAATCGCAATTCCCCCCAGCAGCCCATCCGTCAGATGGAGCGTATGGTGGAACTTCTCGGCGACCCGGCCCAGGACGCGCACGGCTTCCCGTGTCACCTCCTGTCCAATGCCGTCGCCCGGCAGGACGAGGATATTCAAGTTCATAAGTTCGTGTTGCTCTTCGTGGGACAGGCCTCCCGGCCTGTCTTTATCTTGTGGAACAGGCCTCCCGGCCTGTCTTCTCTTGTGGGACAGGCCTCCTGGCCTGTCTTTTCTTTCCTTTGCACCCGGCCTCCCGGCCTGGCTCAGTCGGCGGCCTTCGCCCGGAACCTCTCCCCCGCCTTCATCGTGTGAATCAGGGCCGAAATCTCCTGGTCGGTCACGCCCTTCTTGCGGTCCGCGATCTCGATAAACCCATGATAGACCGCATCCAGCTCTTCCTTGCTCAGCGTGTGCCCCAGGTGCTCGCACTTCGACCGCAGTGCATGCCGCCCGCTATGCTTGCCCAGCACCAGCCGGCCCTCCGGGATCCCCACTGACTTCGGGTCGATGATCTCGTAGGTCGACTTCTCCTTCAGGTACCCGTCCTGGTGGATCCCCGCCTCGTGCGCGAAGGCGTTGGCGCCCACCAGCGCCTTGTTCGGCTGCGGCCCGAAGGTGATCATCTCGGTCAGCATCTGGCTCGCCGGGAACAGGTGCTCGGTCACAATGTTGGTGTAGTACGGCATCCGGTCCCGCCGCACATTCATCGTTACCACCACCTCTTCCAGCGCGCAGTTGCCCGCCCGCTCTCCAATCCCGTTGATGGTGCACTCAATCTGCCGCGCCCCGGCCGACACCGCCGCCAGGCTGTTGGCTGTCGCCAGCCCCAGGTCGTCGTGGCAGTGGACGCTGATGATCGCGCTGTCGCCCACCGCCCGCGCCATCCGGCCGATCAGCTCCGCGTGCTCCTCCGGCACTGAGTAGCCCACCGTGTCCGGCAGATTCACCGTTCCGGCTCCCGCCGCCACCACGGCCAGCGTCACCTGTTCCAGGAAGTCCGGATCGGTCCTGGTGGCGTCCTCGGCCGAGAACTCCACGTCCTCGGTGAACTTGCGAGCCAGCTCCACCGCCGCGCATGCCTCGTCCAGCACCTGCTGCCGGCTCTTCTTCAGCTTGTACTTCAGGTGGATGTCGCTCGTGGCGATGAAAGTATGGATTCTCGGCCGGTGGGCCGGCTCCAGCGCGCTCGCCGCTCGCTCCACGTCCATCTTGCAGGCCCGGCTCAACGCCGCCACCCGCACCCAGGGCAGTTCGGTGCTGATCACACGCACTGCCTGGTAGTCGCCCTCTGACGCGATCGGAAACCCGGCCTCCAGGATGTCCACCCCAAGCTCTGCCAGCTTGTTGGCCATCCTCAGCTTCTCCGGTACCGTCATCGAACACCCGGGCGACTGCTCGCCGTCCCTGAGCGTCGTGTCGAATATGTACACCCTTTGCCCGTTCTGCGACTCTGCCATGTGAGCTTCGTTCTCCTTTGTCCCGGCGCTTTATCGCCGGGCTTACCCTTTGTCCCGGCGCTTTAGCGCCGGGCTTACCCTTTGTCCCGGCGCTTTAGCGCCGGGCTGGCTTCCCGCTCCAGGTGGTTGCCCTAGCGGGTGTCAACCGGTGGTTACTTATCATTGTGTCGGGCTTCGAGCTAGTTGGCCAATTTATAATACTCAGCCCTTGAATAACACGCAGCGATGGTATAAGTTAGCTAAATGGGAGCCTAGTCTTCCATCAGGACCAACCATGGAACTTTATCCTCTGAAGGTCTTCCTGACCGTCGCCAGCGAGCGCAGCTTCTCTCGTGCAGGCGAGAAGTTGTTGAGAACACAGCCCGCTATCTCGCTCGCCGTACAGCGCCTGGAGGCTGAGCTCGGCGAGAAGCTCCTCGACCGCACCGGCCGGGAGATGATCCTCACCGACGCCGGCAAGATCGTCCTCGACTACTGCCGCCGCTTCGAGAATCTGGAACGCGACCTCGACAACGCTCTCGCCGAACTCCGCGACATGGCCTCGGGCCGGTTAGCCATCGGAGCGAATGAGTCTACAAGCCTTTATTTACTACAACATATCGTCAATTATCGAAGGTTGTACCCGAAGGTCAAAATTCAGGTCCGCCGCTCCCTCTCCAGCAAGATCCCCACCCAGTTGATCGACGGTGACCTCGAGCTGGGCGTCATCAGCTTCGACCCGGAGGACGAGCGCCTCCACACCAGCATCATTTACACCGATCACCTCGCCTTCGTCGTCTCTCCCCAGCACCGCTTCTCCGCGCGCAAGTCCGTTTCAATCACGGAGTTGGGCATGGAGACCTTCATCGCCCACAACGTCATCAGCCCGTACCGCGAGGTGGTCATCCGCGCCTTCCAGCGCAATAAGGTCCAGCTCAACATGGACGTTGAGATGCCTACGGTGGAGACCATCCGCAAGATGGTCCAGCGGAATGAGGGCGTCGCCTTCCTGCCCAAGATGTGCGTCGAGCAGGAAGTCGATCAGCAGATGCTGGCTGAAGTAGTAGTTGAAGAACTAAAGGTTGAGCGCCACATTCGATTGGCTTTTCCTGCTCGCCGTGCCCTCAGTCACGCCGCCCAGGCATTCCTCGAAGTGGTCCAGGCGCAGAAGGCCGGCGCCTGAGCTACGGCCGGGCGTCCACCCAGCCCACCGGGTAGAGGTCCTTGTCCGATTCGAAGTAGGGCGACCTCTGGAAGAGCCACAATAGCCGCGCCCGCGCATTGGAAGCAAAGGACTTGTCTGATGCTACGCGAGCTTCGTACTCTCCCCTCAACTTCGTGTTTGACTTTAACATTTGCACTGCAATCGGTTCAAAAATATAGTCGCTGAAGTACTCTTTCTGCTCGAAGATCGAATGGAAGAAGCCCCACCGCACCGCCGAGTCCGGCGCCTGCGGCTCCAGAATGTGCATCGCCACCTTCCCTCCCGGCTGGGCCACCGGGACCAGGACGCTTCCCGGTGGCAGCACCCGGTTTTCGCGGACGGGCGCCAGCGTGAACCCGGTCACCTGGAAACGGCCCTCGAACGGCGCCTGGGCGAAGCGGACCTCAGAAAAGCGGTAGGTGTCGAAAAGTGTCGAATTGTGTCGAACCAGGGGCTCCACGGCCACCCCGTGCCGCTTGAGCAGGTCGATCACCTCCACCCATTCCCCGGGGACAACGTAGGCCATCGGCGCCTTCACCAGCACCCTCGGCTTCAAGGACCGCACCAGCCGGGCTGGCTGATCCAGCGGCTTGGCCGTGTAGCGGGTCACCGGCGCACCGGTGACCTCGCTCACCGGCCGCTCGGAGGCCAGTTGACGCAGCGTGTAAGGCTCTGAGGCGTCCCCGGGGACGCCCGCCAGGAAGACCTCATCGCCGGGCTTCAGCGCCTCCATCGCCTTGTCGGCGGCCACCGCTGCCGCCCGTGCGCTGCCGGCGCTGGCCGCCACAATGTCGATGGAGATCCTCATGATGTCGTAGTGTGACCACACCCGTGTTTTGAACGACTTGAGCGAATGCGTCTCCACCAGCAGCGCGGCCCGGTTGTGCGCCGCCGCATAGCCGGTGGAGTAGCGCGGGCTGGCGGTCATCACAGCCAGCGACTGCCCGTCGCCTCCCCGGCCCTCGATGTAGTGGCCCGCCACGTGGCCCAGCTTTTCCAGGCCCGCCATCAGGCCGGGTAGATAGGTCTTTGCCACCCATTCGCCCACCGGCGGCGCGATGTCCTGCTCGGTGTGGGTGGCGATGGTGACGTCGTACTGGTTGTCGCTGCCGTCGGTAACGTGGTTGTCGATCAGCAGTTCCGGCCGCCAGGCGGTGTAGAGCTTGAGCCACGCCCGCATTTCTGGGGTGTCGGCCTTGAGATAGTCACGGTTCAGGTTCCGCCGGGTGGCGTTGACGCGAACGCCCATCGTCTCCGGGCCATTCTCGTTGATGCGGTTGTAAGGGGAGGTGCGCTCATGCCCGTCGGCATTGAAGACGGGGATGGAGAGGAGAATGACCTCATCCAGCCACCTGGCGAGGCGTTTGGTCACCAGCACGTCGCGCAGCAGCATCATGGCCGCGTCCTTGCCGCCGTTTTCGCCGGCGTGGATGCCGTTTTGGAGCAGGACCACCGGCTTGCCCGTGCGGCGCGCGGCTTGGGGGGTGAAGGCGCGGTCCTTGGAGACGATCAAGGCATAGAGAGTACGGCCCTCGCCGGTTGTGCCCATGGCAGTCAGGCGTGCGAGCGGCGAGGCCTTCTCCAGCTCGCGGTAGAAGCTGACGGCCTCATCGTAAGATCCCGTTTGCCGGAAAGCGGTCTTCTCTGCGTGGGTCATCAGCCGCCCCCGCGCCGCCGCGGTGCTCTCTTGCAGCGAGAGCGCCGCGCGCATCGCCGCCGTCTCGGCCAGCGACTGCGGCGGCATGGGCGGGACGGCAACTGCCTGGAAGGCGAGGAGAAGGGCCTGCAGCATGTCACCCAGTGTATGCAAGCCGGGGCCGCCGCCGTTAGGAGTTCTGCGCGTCGAGGGCGGCGCGAACCTTGGCGGCGAGTTGCTCAGGCGTAAAGGGCTTGGCGAGGAACCGGACGCCCTCGTCCATCACGCCGTGGCGGGCGATCTCGTCTCCAGTGAAGCCTGAAATGAAGAGCACTTTGACATTCGGGCACAGCTCTTCCAGTGCGCCTGCCAGGCGCGGCCCGCTCATGCCCGGCATCACCACGTCGGTTACGACCAGGTCGATGCGGCCGCGCTCCCGCCGGAAGGTTGCCAGCGCCTCCTCCGGGCCACCGGCGGACAGAGTTCTGTAGCCGAACTCAGCCAGTGCCTGGGCGGCAAACCGGAGCACCTCGGGCTGGTCCTCAACCAACAGCACCGTCTCTCGCCCTCCGAGGTCCATTACGGATCGAACCTCGCAGGGTTGTGCGACCGGAGCATCGGCCCTGGGCAGGAAGACCCGGAAGGCGGAGCCGCGGCCGATCTCGCTCTGCACCTCAATGAATCCGCCGCTCTGGGCGACGATACCCTGCGCCGTGGAGAGGCCCAGTCCGGTGCCCTTGCCGGTTTCCTTGAGCGTGAAGAACGGCTCGAAGATGTGACTGCGGGTGGCTTCGTCCATTCCCACCCCGTTGTCGATGACGCTGAGCAGTATGTAATGCCCGGGCGGTGCATCTGCGGGGCGGTTGCTGGCCGATGCTCCCAAGTCAACGCTTGAGATTTCAATGGTGAGTTCGCCGCCGCCGGGCATCGCGTCTCTGGCGTTCACCACCAGGTTCATGACCACCTGTTCGATCTGGTGCGGATCGGCGGATCGCACACTCGCCTTCTCCAGGCCGGATGCGCACATCCACGTCCTCCCCAACCAGGCGCACCAGCATCGGGCGCATGCCGCCGAGCAGATCGTTGAGGGAGAAGACACGCGGCTGCATGTCCTGCCTGCGGCTGAACGCCAGCAATTGCTGTGTGAGGCTGGCGGCGCGTTCACCGGAAAGGGCGATCTCTTCCAGGCCGGGCCGGAGGGGATCGGCGGCATCCAACTTGTGAAGCAGCAGCTGGCTGTAGCCGTTGATCACCGTCAGGATGTTGCTGAAATCGTGTGCCACGCCTCCTGCCAGGCGGCCGACCGACTCCATCTTCTGGGCCTGCAGCAGGCGTTGTTCAGCCAGTTTGTGCTCGGTGATGTCTGTGAAGCTGACAACCACTTGTGATAATGCTCCTGCCTTGTCAAACACCGGGTGGGCGTTGCACAGTGTCCACACGGGATCCCGGCCCTCGCCGCGGACCATGCTGTAGACCTGATTTCTGATAGCTGTGCCGGTGGCGAATACCCGATTGACCGGGTACTCATCTTCGGGGAGCGCGGTTCCGTTCTCGCGCAGGAAACGCCACTCCGGATCCATTGCGGCCTTGCCGGCCAACTGCTCCCTGGCCATTCTCAGAAGGGTGGCGGCGGCGGGGTTGCACAGTTCGACCGTTCGATCGCGGTTATACACAAGGACCGCGGCGCTCAAGTTTTCGATGAGGCCACGGTAGCGGGCTTCACTCTCCTTCAGCTGTTCCTCGGTTCGCATGCGAGCCGTTACGTCCGCAGAGAGGCCAACCAGCCCTGCGGGTTCGCCGTCCGGACTGGACAGGCGGACTTTCACCACCTCCAGGTCGTGATATTGGCCGTCCACGAAGAGCACGTTTTCGTGAGAGACGTGAGGCGTATCCTGCGCCATGGCGGCGTGGTCTGAGGCCATGCAGATGGCGGCGGAGGCCGGATCGAGAACCTCCGAGTAGTGCTGCACGGAAACGAACCGCTCTTCCGGGATGCCCACGGACCGGCAGAACGCCCGGTTGACGAATACCATTCGACCGGCTCCGTTCAGCATCCAGATTCCGATGGGGGCGTTGTCCAGCACAGCCTGGAGGACACTCTGCCTTTCCTCAATCGCCTGCATGGCCCGCTTCTGGCTGGTTACGTCGAGGAACATGCACAAATGCCCGGCGTAGCTTCCTTCGGCGGAAAGCGGAACGTAGTCCCGCTGCAATATGCGCCCGTCCGCCAGCTGAAGTTCCTCGGCACCCACGGCTGCGCCGGGATGCAGCCGGCAGTACCCGTCCGCCAGCAGGCAACCGGTGCCCATCAGCAGATCGCTCGAAGCCGAGCCGAACATCTCACGAAAGGCCCGGTTCACGAGTACGATGCGGCACCGGTCATCCACCGCGACCACCGCGGTGCGAAGGTTCTCCAGCAGAGCCGACAGCAGAACATTCGAACGCTGCCCAGCCTGGCTTTCGGCCGATCGCAGGCTGGTGATATCGGAGTTGGAGGCACGCTGTCCTAGCCAATTGCCCCGTTCGTCCCGCACCGGCCGGCAGCGATGGCTGATCCACCGCACTTCGCCGTCGCGCCTGACGATCCGGAACTCCAGTTCGCACTCGCGGGGACCGGCCTCGATAGAGGACCAGTGGGACGCGACGCGCGGCTGGTCCTCCGGATGCAGGATGCGGCCGAGCAGATCAGGATCCGCCTCGAATTCGGCGGGCGCGTAACCGGTGATGCGCTGGCACGAGGGCGAAGTGTATTGGAAGCGACCCGCCGGATCGAGCCAATACTCCCAATCGTAGGTGTTGTCGGCCACAACCTGATACTTGCGCCTGGACTCCTCCAGCGCCGAGGTCGACTTCCGGAGTTCATCTTCCCGCCGCTGGGCCCGCCTGACCGCCAGCGTGGCCCCCACCGCGCCGAACAGAGCCAGAACCAAGAACAGGACATGGTAGAGGTCCCCCTCAGCGGTCTGGGCTGGCTCCACCCTGGGCGCGGCCCACAGCTGCGTTTGGGCCATGAATGCAAGGCTGATTCGGAGAGCGGCCGGAACACCGATCAGCAGCAGTACCCCTGGTTTGACAACCGTCTTCACCGCGGTCGACTCCTAAGCGGTAGAGGTCTCTGTGGCGATTGTCACACACGGCCGCCCGGGAGCTCAACAGTCTAGAGTGGATTAGGTTGATACACTGGCCTTATGCTTCGTCTCGCCGTTTGGACCGTTTGTGCCGCCGCTTTGTTGCTTTGCGGATGTGGGAAGCAGAAGCCCGACCGGGCGGCGTTTCAACTGCTGACCGGCGAGTTTGTGTACTCCTCGCTGGCTCTGTATCCGGTGTCGGCGACCGCAGCGGGCTACCACAACCACAACGGGATGGCGCTGGACGCGGCATTGGACGACTACAGCGCCGGCGGCATCGCCAGGCAGCGGCAGCACTACCTTGATTGGAAGAAAAGGCTCGCTGGTCTGGACCGGACGGCGCTGGATGCCGACGCCAAGGCGGATCTGGAGTTGATGGACGCGCAAGTGGATGCGGGGCTGTTGGAACTGGATGTCATCCAGAGCTACCGCCACAATCCCACCGTCTATGTGGAACTGGCAGGAAACGCTATCTTCACGCCCTACAGTGTGGAATACGCGCCGGAGGCCGAACGCTGGGGGCACATCATCAGCCGGTTGAAGGCCATTCGGGCTCTGCTGGAGGCGGGCAAGGCCAACCTGGCGGACTCCAACGCGGTGTGGACCAAGGTGGCGATCGAGGAGAACGAAGGGAACCTGGCGCTGGTGGAGAAGGAGTTTCCCGCCAAGGTCCCGGCCCAATTGAAAGTTGAGTACGACGGCGCCGCGCGCCAGGCGGCTGCCGCCATGCGCTCCTTCAATGAGCACCTGGGCGGGCTGAAGGATGCCGGCGCGGAGTCGTGGCGGCTGGGCGCGCAGAAGTATGCGGCGAAGTTCAAGACCGTGGCGGGCGCCGGCATGACTCCGGAGCGGCTGCTTGCGGACGCGGAGGCGGACCTGCTGAGGGTGCGCAAAGAGATGTTCATGGCATCTGTACCGTTACACGTAAAGTATTACCCGTCGCACAAGGACCGCGTCGATCTGAACCTGATCGTGGGCGAAACGCTCGCGAAGGTGGCGCAGAAGCACGCCACGCGGGAAGCGTACTTCGAGGAGGCGGAGAAGTCGCTGGCCGAGACTCGCGAGTTTCTCCTGTCGCATGAGGACGCGCTGGTGAAGAACCCGCCGCGGGACAACCTGAGGCTGATTCCGACACCGGAGTTCATGCGCGGCGTTTACGGCGTGGGCGGCTTCAGCCCCGCGCCAGCCTTGCAGCCCGAGTTGGGCGCCTTTTACTGGCTGACTCCGATTCCGGAGGGTTGGACGAAGGAGCGTGCGGAATCGAAGCTGCGCGAGTACAACGACTACGGACTGCGCCTGCTGACGATCCACGAGGCGATTCCGGGCCACTACGTGCAGTTCGAATACGCCTCCACCATCGAGCCGAAGGAGAGGCGGGTGCTGCGCGGGGTATTCGGCAATGGGCCCTACATCGAGGGGTGGGCGGTCTACGCCACCGAGGCGATGCTGGACGCAGGGTACATGCAGAACGATCCGGAGCTGCGGTTGACCTTCGGCAAACAACTCCTGCGGGCGATTTCCAACACGATTCTCGACATCAAGCTGCACACGCAGAACATGACCGACGACGAGGCGATGAAGCTGATGCTGGAGCGGACGTTCCAGGAGAAAGAAGAGGCCGTGGCCAAGTTGCAGCGGGCCAAGCTCAGCTCGTGCCAGTTGCCCACTTACTTTGCAGGCTACCGTGCGTGGAAGGATCTGAGGAAGGCGGCACAGGCCAAGCCGGGCTTCCAGGCCGGCGAGTTCCACAGCCGGGCGCTCCAGGCCGGCGCGCTGCCGCTGGGGGCGCTGCGGAGCGTGCTGGGGCTGTAAGAGCGGCGGCAGTCTTTTCAAACAGAGCCGTCGAGGGAGCCGCGGAACTAAGGTCCAGACTCCACATTCAGACTTGGGTGCAACAGATCTCCGCGAATGCCCTGCTGGACCTTGTGGTAGGGCACTACCATCTCTTGCAGGAACCGGCTCTTCTTCATCGGTCGCAGAAAATCCGCCAGGAGCGGGAGTTGAGTGAGCGGCAGTGTGGCTTCGCCGCCGGAGAAGCGTCGCCGCGAAGTTTCGAACTCGCTGATCAGCTCGCCGAGATAGTTGTCCATCGACCGCAGCTGATGGACAAGCGCTTTTGAGTCGCTGAAGGCCTTGGCGCTGGTCTCTACATCACGGGCCAGGTCTTCGAGGTCCAGTTGCGCATCATTCAGCATGTCGAAGCACGTGTCGTATTGGCACGCCAAGACGACTTCCACGTCCTGCCGTGTCGAGATCGCCCTCGCCCGCAGCAGCCGTCGCGCTTTCTTCGTCTGCCCGTAAGCAGCCATTGCCTTTGAGAGGATGGACAGGAGAAGAGTCTCCCGGTACTTCAAGTTCTTCCTTCGAAGCTCGCCTGCCACTTGAAGGTCCTGACGTGCCACTTCGGCGGCCTTGTCGATTGCCTGCCTCTCACGCTGATACTCGAAGACGAGAATGGAGAGGACCGCACCGGCGACGGACACCAAACTGAGCTGAAGGAGTGCCTTCGCCGCCTCAAACTGAATCGATCCTTGTTGGGAATCGGCGAAGAAGAGCAGCAGTATGACCAGACTGCCGATGAAGACTCCGGAAAGTAAGACGATTATCCAAGGCCGCATGGACAAGTCCCTTCTGCCCGGCAATTGTACTCCACCAGCAATCCACACTGGCGGGCTCTGCGAAAGGCGGCGCAGGCCAGGCCGGGCTTCCAGGCCGGCGCGCTGCCGCTGGGGGCGCTGCGGAGTGTGCTGGCGCTGTAGGGGGAGCGTAGTTCTAGTGAGGAGTGTCGTCGTGGCCCAGCCACTTAAGGAGCGCGTCGAAGACGACAGCGAACTGCCCAGGTTGGAGAGTACCTAACTTCCGGATGGCTCGGGCTTTTGGGTACGTTGCGAGGTTCTGCACCAGGAACGCGCCGGGCTTCAGGAATGGCACGGCGACAGCGATCTCGTACTGAGATCCACGCAAGCTTGTTGTGTGCGGAAGGATTGTGACAAGAGCACGGTCTGAATTTCCGTAGGGACGGCTCACCACAAGGCCTGGGCGGACTTTCGACTCATCCCGAGGTCGAAGAGCCAGACTTCACCTCGCGTCAGGGTCATACTCCTCGGCGTCGAGAGAGGCCATGAGTTGATCAGCCGCGTTCGCGGTTTCCTCGTCCTCCATCGGGCCGGAGTCAAAGGGGATTGCCCTCCGGAGGAATTCGGCTGTAAACGCTCGTTTCTCTACTTCTGGGAGCGCTTCGAATGCCTCGAGGAGCTGGCTCGTCTGGCTGCTCATACCTTCAGACTAGTCTGGTTTAACCAAGGCGGCAAGCCAATGCCCAGCCGGGTGGATCGATGCATCGCGCCCCGCCTGGCTGAAGACGGCGGATTCCGACGATCTACGGCGTCTATCGTTGAGGCGCAGAGTATTCAGATTCCAGCCGCAGTTGCTCACCTGGTTTCAACTTGCGTTTCGGCGACCAGACGCTCATGGTGACGCGGGTGGAGTTCTTGGCCGAGAAGGCGAGCCGGGCGCGGTCGGCCTGGCCGGGCGGGAAGTTGTGGACGAGAGCCAAGCCGGAGGTCGTGTGCACTGCGCGCCACTCGCCGGCGGGGCGCTGGCCGGCGGGGTAGTTTTCTTCGCCCGCGGGCTGGCCGCCGGGCTCGATCAACTTTTTGCGGACAATGGTTCCGTCCATGTCGCGGAACTCGACAACGGCGTCCTCGAGCGGTCCCGGCGCGCGTCTGGAGGCGGGCTTCGCCGCCGGCGAGGCGCAACGAGCGGCGCAGCCGGAGTCCGTTCGGGCTGGTCCCGACCAGTGTGAGCGCGGCGCCACTCGACTGCGGCTCAGCTTCCCAGCGCACCGGGTAGGCCGGCGCGTTGACGAAATCGGCATAAGCGGAGACGCTCAAGCCGCTCCTGTCCGGGTAGTTCATCTCGACGGCGACAGGCTGGTTCAGCAACTCTCTGTTGGCGCGCACATCGGTGATGCTGATCACGCGCCCGTTCAGTTCCGGCACGACCAGGACCTTGAGCGCGGCGTTCTGCAATGTGATTACGGGATGGGATTTCAGGCTCTCGAGGAACTGCTTGGAGTACATGTCGAGGGGCCCATCTTCTCCCAGATGCTTGATACCTGCCCTCTCAAGATCTGTCAGGAAAGCCTTGAAGCGGTCCGTGAGGGAGGTGAGCGCGCCGGGCTCATAGCGGCCGTCGCGCAGCACGAATTGCTGGTCGCGGCGCAGTTCCAGATAGCGCAGAGACATCTGCGCGGTGAAGACATGTTTGCGCGTGGCGTCGTCATCGGCGGCGGCCATCGCCTGCTGGAGCAACCGGTTGGCCTGGGCCAACTGGCCGGCGGCAAAGCCCGGGGCGCGGCAGCACCACCAGTGTTGTCCCTCGCCATCGGGGGCGGGGCGCGCCATGTTCCGCACCAGTTCGAGGTAGGCGCGCATCGGTTTGGCAGCCTTGCCGTAGTAGACGTCATGGAATTCGTCGACGGTCTTCCAGACGTCGGTCTTCGAGTTCCAGAGCAGTTTGGCGAGGACGTAGGCGCGCAGCGCGCCATCGGAGCTGCCCACAGCGTAGGCGCCCTGCATGAAGAGCCCGGCCACGCCGTTGCGCTTGTACATGGGAACATCGGCGGCGAGCTCGTCGAAGTCCGGCACCGGAAGCAGGAAGTGCGAGAAGTTGGCGTTGTAGTGCCAGACGTAGACGTTGGGCGTGATGGCTGTCCAGGCCTTGAGGTTGTTGATGATGTAGGCGTTGTGCGGGCACTTCTCGTACGGATGAGCGTTGCAGGCCCCGATGGGGCACATGCGGACGCGGACGTTCTGGCGCGGGCGGGTCTTTGCCGGGGGCGTTTCCGAGTAGAAGTAGGCCAGCGTGTCGATCAGCTTGTCCGGGTGCACTTTGCCGACGGCTTCGGCGACGGCGTTGACGTAGCGCAGCAAAGGTCCGGCGGCCGAGCCGCCCTCTTCGCGCTCCACGCGGCGGCAGTTGTCGCATTCGCACTGGCCGCCGAAGTCGTTCTGGGAGACCGAGAAGATGGTGGCCTGGGGATGGTCCTTGATCCAGCCCAACACGACTTCGACGGTGATGCGCAGAACGTCCGGATTGGTGAGGCAAAGCTGGGCCTGCTCGCCGCGGCGCTTGCCGTCGATCAGGGAGAAGTACTCGGGATGCTCCTTGAAGTACTTGGCCGGCGGGATGATGGAGTAGAAGCTGTGCACGAACGGGTGGTACTGGACCTTGCCGCCGGTGGAATCGTCGAGCCGGCTGGATTGGCCGTTGGTCTTGTTCCGCGCCGCCCAGTCTTTGTCATAGGCCTCGCCCATGTAGACCTCGCGGTACTCGAAATCCGGGGTCTGGATCTCGTCCAGCGCAGGCAGGGTGAGGGTAGCGATCCTTGGAATACGGGCGGAGCCGGGAGCCACCCAGCGGCAGCCGAGTTTCTCGAGCAGCGTGTAGACGCCATACATCGTGCCGCGCTGGCGGCCTCCGGCGATCACAAGGTGCTTGCCGGCGGTCTTGAGGGCGAAGCCCTCGGCGCCCAGCTTGTCGAAGGGAATGCCGATGCGAAGCCGGTCCGTCATGCGGTTGCGGCCCAGGAGAATCAAGTTGCCTTTGACGCCGGCGCTATCGTCGACGACGGCGAAGGGCGCGCCGGTGATCTGATTGAGGAAGGTCTGCAATTCGGCGGCGGCGCGCAGCTCGGACGGAGAAGCATCCTGGGCGCGCACGATGGTGTAGGTGGTCTTGCCATTGCTGGCGAGTGTGAGTGAGGCGGGCCGGCCGTAGGCGGAGAGCCCAGCGAGGAGTGTCAGGAGCAGGCGCTTCATGAAGACCCCCATTCTACTGCGGCGGAATATATCGGCGTGATGCCGAAGCCAGGCGCAGGCGCAGGATGGTGGCCAGGATGACCCAGCCGGCGCGAAGGCTGGCACGGAAGTTCCCGGAGACCTTATTCACGCCCGCGGCACGGCGCCGGTAAGCCACCGGGACTTCGAGAACCGGGACGCCCTCCTCCAGCGCGCGAACCTGCATTTCGACGGTCCAGCCGTAGTTGCGGTCGCGCATGTTGAGCCGGCGCAGGGCCTCGACGGTGATGGCGCGGAAGGGACCGAGGTCGGTGTATCGATGATGGTAGAGCAGCCGGATGAGAGTGGTGGCGACAAGGTTGCCGAAGGCCTGATGCGGCAGCAGCGCGCCCGGTTCGGCGCGGCCGAGGGTGCGCGAGCCGAGGACGAGCGCGGCGCGGCCATCCAGGATGGGCTGGAGCAGGAGACGGGCTTCAGCGGAGTCCTCACTGCCGTCGGCCTGCATGAAGACGACGATGCCGGCGCCGGGCGGCAGGGCGGCCAGGGCTTTGAGGCACGCCCCGCCATAGCCGCGGCGGGGCTCGGAGACGACCGTGGCGCCATGCCGGCGAGCCACGGCGGCGGTGGCGTCGGTGGAGCCGTTGTCGGCGACGATCACCTGGTGGAACAGGCCGGAGGGCAGGGAAGCGAGGGTGAGGCCGAGCACGGGCTCCTCATTCAGCGCCGGGATGACCAACGTGACTTTAGGACTGGGACTTTCCGCCATTGCGCCGGAAGCGTCGGTCATGATTCAATCATGGCATCTCCAGGCGGGCGCCGAGCATGAAGTGGAAACAAGCAGGATTATGGCTGCGGGACCTGACGCTGTCGATGCTGATCGCGCTGGTGGTCATTCTGTTCCTGTATCAGCCGGTGAAGGTGGAAGGCACGAGCATGATGCCCGGGCTGACCAATGACGAGCGAGTCTTCATCAATAAGTTTGTGTACAAGCTGGGACTGGGCGAAGTGGAGCGGGGCGACACGGTGGTGTTCTGGTATCCGGGCGATCCGACCAAGTCCTATATCAAACGTGTGATCGGGCGGCCTGGTGACGTGGTGGAGGTGCGGCTGGGCGTTGTGTACCTGAACGGGACCGCGCTGGAAGAGCCGTATGTGCCGGAGGAGTTCCGCGACCGGAGCTCGATGGCGCCGCTGCTGGTGCCGGACGGCTATTACTTCGTGCTCGGGGATCATCGCAGTTCGTCCAACGACAGCCGGAACTGGGGCCCGGTGCCGCGCGGGGCGATCTACGGCAAGGCTGTCTTCGCCTACTGGCCTCCGGAGAAAGTCGGAGTGGTGCGCTAGACGGACTTAGCGGCGCCGGAAGAGCCAGGCGAGAACCGAGAGCGTCAAGCTCAGCAGCAGGCAGGTAACCACGGGAAAGTAGAAGGTGGAGTTGCGCCCGCGGATGACGATGTCGCCGGGCAGGTGGCCGAGGCGGAAAGGGAGCCGGGAAGACAACAGCACCAGCAAACCGGCGGCGAACAGAGCGGCGCCGGCGAGCATCAGGGTACGTGCCAGGGTGGGCATGGCCGCTTCCAGGATAGCGCGGCGCGAGAGGGGGCGAGCGCGGGAGAACAAATCTTCAGACGCACGTTTTATGCACAGACAATCCACAGGCCTGGCCTTGCAAGTGTATGATTCCAAAGTAAATAAATATTGAGGAAGAAGGCGCGGCGGAATGCATTTTTCCTTTGACTACAAAACGGAACTGATGCATATTGGACGTGGTTCCGAGAGGTTCACGGAACGGCGAGCCAAAGGGAATGTAGCGGATCCGGAACGGTGATCCGTCGGCGTCGAAACTAAAAGATCCGCCGGCGGGGAGCGAAGGAAGATCGGGCATTTCTGGAGGTAAGCTTTCTGTCCGGTAGGCTGGTTTGGGCGCTTTGATCCCGAGGGGCGGCAATCCCGAAGGGGAGCGACGGACGAGTTGGACCGGCAGGAGTGGCGTTGGGCCTGTGGGCAACGGGTTCTGGTTGAAGAACTCCCCGGATGTTCTCGAGATATTCCGAGGGGGGAGATCAGGACGGACCGGGTTCATGGGGACGGCGTCATGGGACTGAAAAGGTAGGGCAGGAGCTTTGACCCCGCCTTGGCCAGCCTGGCAACTGGTTGGTCGATGTGGGCGAGCGAAAGGCCGCCTTGAGGTTCCGGCTTCGCACTGGCGATCCAGCCGGCGCGCCGCGTTGCTTTGAAGCCCCAGCGGGCAAATCCCGCAGGGGGTGAGCAGCGTGGTGAGGGCGCCCGGAAAGCCGGATGTGACATGCTCAAGCCTGGCATGCAGGCTGGGGAGCGAGCTGACTCCGAGGGTCACTTGGAACCATATTTTTTTCCGCTCCCGGGCAGAGTACTCGCTCCTCCCTCCCCGCTGGAGCGGTTTTTTTTTGTGCCGTGGGCGCCGCGGCTCAGGAGTCGTGCAATTCCTGATAGTCGGAGTGCGGCGCTGAGTAGGGGGCGGCCTGCTCGGCGGGGCGCACGTACTTTTCGCGCCGGGGGCGCCAACTGACGAAGTTGCGGCGGCACGGTTCGCAACGCCAGCGATTTCCCCCCAACCAGGCTTTCAGGTCGGCCCAGAACTCGGCGTGGTAGTACTTCGGATCCCACGTGGAAAGGTCCATGCGGAAACAGCGCGGGCAGCGGGCGAAGACCGTAGCGCGCGGACCGAGAGGGCGGATGACGAACCGGTGGCTGCAGGAGTCGCAGCGGAAGGCGTAAAAGCCGAACAAGGTGAGGAACCATTCTCGCAATCCGTGCATGCGCGCGTTGCGCACGTCGGCCGAATCACATTCCGGACAGCGGGCGATTCCCTGTCTGGCCAACCTCTCTCCTCCGCGAACGAGTGATCGTCTACGCGTAGTCTATCCCAAAGCGGCACGCAATGCTCGGCGAGGCGCGCGGAAAGTGTAGTCGTCCTGCCAGGCGTGGAAGGCGGCGGAGAGGGCGGCGCGCACGCGGTCGCACGTATGGATGGAGATGCCCTCGACATGGGAGACGGGGAGCAGATCGCGCGTGGTGGAGGTGATGAAGAGGCCGTCGGCGTTCTGGAGGTCGTCCAGGGTGAGGGGGCGCTCGACGACGCGGATGCCGGGCACGCGAATGATCTCCAGCAGCAGTTCACGGGTGATGCCGGGCAGGCACCCGGAGGTGAGTGGAGGAGTGGCGGCGGTGTCGCCGAAGACGGCGAAGATGTTGGCGGAGGTGCATTCGCTGACCTCGCCGTGTTCGTTGAGCAAAACAACTTCGTCCTGGCCGCGCAGATGGGCCTCCTCGTACCAGACCAGGTTCATGGCCCATGAGGTGGTCTTGGCGCCGGAGAAGAGGCTCTCGGCGTGGCGCGCGTTGGGGACGATGCCCAGCCGGGCGCTGGGGCCCCACTGGGAGCGGGCAGCCGTGAAGGCGACCAGGTCGATCTCCTGGCCGGTGGGCGGGCCGGCCCACATCGTGCCGGTGTTGCGGACAACCAGGACGCGCATGGTGGCGTCGTAGTCCTGGTTGGCGGCGACGAGGGAGAGCAGGATCTGTTCGAGTTCGGCTGGCGACCAGGGAAAGGGGATGCGGAGAAGGTCGGCGTCTTTCCTCATGCGCGCCCAATGGCGGTCGAAGGCAAACAGGACGCCGTCGCAGATCTTGATGGTGGAGAAGACTCCCCAGCCGGAGAAGAGGCCCACCTGGCCGGGCGCGAGGCTCAACTCGCCGGCGGGGCGGATCTGCCCGTTGTGAAGGAGGAGGGGGCGAATCACTGTCCCAGTGTAGCCAAAGCGGTCAGCGCCAGTTGGGGAAGATCTGAGGGCGGGCGCGCACGGTGGCCATGAGCAGATCGGGGATGCGGCGGCGGCGCTCGAAGAGGCGCTCGAGAAGGCGTTCGAAGGCGGCTTCGTCGCCGCGGATCCAATCCGGAGGCATCATGCGCAGGATCTCGTCGCCGGCGGAGGAAGGACAGTGGATGGCGCGGTCCAGCCAGGGCTGGAAGTCGTCGAGCGAGCGGGCCTGTTCGTAGACCAGGGGGCGGAAGTAGAGACCCTGGAGGGGAGAATCATTGAAGGTCCAATGGGGCCCGTCGAAGATGTAGCCGTGATCGACCATTTGGGCGACAAAGCCCTTGCGATGGGGATCGATGCCGGGCAGGTTGAGCCACTGGCGGATGCGGCGGCGGAAGAAGATGGCCTGACGGGCGTCCGAGTTGGCCGTCCACTTATCAAAGACCAAGGCGCCCAGGAAGTCCGGCAGGTTGGCGACGGAGGCAAGAAGCGTGTCGGGCAGGTAGTCGTAGACCGCGTCGGTGTGCGGGTTGCCGGGAAACGCGGAGCCGAAGTGCCAGCCCGGCGAGACGGGCGCGCGGCCCGGGCCGAGTTGGTAGCAGACGCCGGGTTCGGCGGAGAGGAACTCGCCGGAAAGAGAGACGACGCGTACGTCGGGGGCGGAGATCTGGAGATGACGGAGCAGCACCGCGGCGGTCCATTCGTTGGCGAGGATGCGCCGGTGCTGGGGATTGTCGAAGAACTTGGTGACATAGAACGCGCCGTCGTCGCCGGCAAGCAGGTGGGCCTGCGCGCCGCCGCGCATCTTCCTTTCGAGGCGCGTCGCGTGGACCGGCATGGGTAGATAGACTGGAGAGGCGAATGCCGCGCCGCTCCATCTGAGTTAGTGGGGCCGAACGGCGACCATTCTCAAGGAGATATCGGAACCATGGATGACGACTCGAAGCAAGGCGGGGCTGCGAAGGGGAAAGACGAAGTGGCGCTGGAGCTGATGAAGTTCATCGCCACGGCCACAGGCTACGGCCGCGGGACGCAGGCGGTGGGATTTGCCGGCAAGGGTGCACGGACGCCGGAGGAGCAGGTGGACGCGCTGCTGGAGTTGTTCGGGCGCTGCCGCGCGGCGGTGGCCAAGGGCGCGTAGGAGAAAGCCACCCGCAAAAACCAGGGCGCCCGAGAAGGGCGCCCCACTGAACATCAGGCTGCTTTCAGCCGCAAGCATGGGCCGGCCGCTCGTGGAGCGGCGGCGGTTGGTTGAACTACTTGGCCTTCTTCGCGGCCTTCTTGGGGGCAGCCTTCTTCGGAGCGGCGGCCTTCTTGGGGGCAGCCTTCTTCGGAGCAGCGGCCTTCTTGGGGGCAGCCTTCTTGGGGGCGGCCTTCTTCGGAGCAGCCTTCTTGGTTGCAGTCTTCACTTTGGTTTTACTCACCTTTCGCACGGCGCGAAGCGCCGCTTTCTTGACGGCCTTTGATATGGCCGCCTTCCCAGTCTTACGAACGGGAACTCGTTTGGCGGCCGGCTTGGCCGGGCACGCCTTGGCGGTGGGAGCGGACTTCTTGACCGTCTTCACCGCCGGTCTCTTCTTCCTGGCCGGCGTCTTCTTCTTGGCCGGCGCTTTCTTCTTAGCCGGCATCTTCTTCTTGGCCGGAGCCTTCTTCTTGGCCGGAGCCTTCTTCTTGGCCGGAGCCTTCGGACGCGTGGGGCGTGCCGCCGGGCGCGGCGCTGCGGCCACAGGCGGAGCAGCCGCGAGTGGAGCAGCCGCGGGGGGCTCCGGCGCCTCCACCGGCGCAGTTTGCTCGGTCACGATGGACGGAGCCGTTTCGATCTCTTCATCCAGCAATTCGTCCTCGCCGGTTTCGCGCACCGCGTCATCGCTGAACGCCTCATCGAAGCCGGATTCATCGTCGTAGGAATCGAATGGTCGAGCTACCCAAGGTCGCATAGGGATCAAGCCTCCATACCGCGCTGAATCATTATTAGGATAACTTGTTTTTGGCGATTGGCAAGGGGTTGTTCAACTTGCGGACCGGCGCGCCACTATACTTGAGCCATGGAACTCACCACCGTCAGCCTGGAGATTCCCGAAAACGGCAACGTCATCCTTGGCCAGAGCCACTTCATCAAGACAGTGGAAGACGTCTATGAAGCCATCGTCAACACCGTTCCGCAAATGAAGTTCGGCGTGGCCTTCTGTGAAGCCTCCGGCGCCTGCCTGATCCGCTGCGACGGCAACGACGAGGCGCTCAAGGCGCTGGCGGTGAAGAACGCCCAGGCCGTTGCGGCCGGCCACACCTTTGTTGTCTGCATGAGGGACGGTTACCCCATCAACCTGCTCACACGCATCAAGGACGTGCCGGAAGTGGTCGGCCTGTTCTGCGCCACCGCCAATCCGGTGGAGGTGGTGGTGGCGGAAACCGCGCAGGGCCGGGGGGTTCTGGGGGTGATCGACGGCGAGAAGCCGAAGGGCGTGGAAGGGCCTACAGACGTCGAGTGGCGGCACAGCCTGCTGCGGAAGATCGGCTACAAGAGATAGAGCCGCAGGCTCGATCGACCTCCCGAAGACCCGGCCTTCGAAACCAGATCTGAAAATCTTGTTGACTAGTGGCTAACACGGATATATATTATCTGAGTTAGCCAATATGCTCAGCAAGACGACAATCTCGGCACTGCGAGCGCTGGTCTACCTGGCGCGCCAGGAGGAAGGCACGTGTCTATCGCCGAGGCGGATCGCCGAGCTGCTGGACGAGTCGCCCACTTACCTGGCCAAGTCATTGAGATACCTGGTGAAAGCAAACGTGCTGCGAGCGGAGATGGGTGTCCGGGGAGGGGTGCGATTGGCGCAGCGGCCGGAGGAGATCACGCTGCTGGCGGTGGTAGAAGCGTGTCAGGGGGCGATTGTGGGGGACTACTGCGAGTCGTCGCGGCCGCAGGGTTCCTGGTGCGCGTTTCACCAGGCAGCTTTGGAACTGCACAACGCGATCAAGGGAGTACTATCGGGCTGGACGCTTGCCCAACTGCTGCTGCTGCCGCACGCCGAGGCGAGCGGAGACGGCGTGCGTGATTGCGTGATGGGCGGGATCCCGTCCGCGCGCGGGCAGGCGCTGACCCGGATTGGGACGTGAAATGAACAACGCACCGCTCCGAGTGGACGTTCCGGGTGAGGGATATCATCGCAACCTGATCTCGTGCCAGGTGGCGTGTCCGGTGCACACCGACGCCCGGGGCTACGTGCGGGCGATCGCCGAGGGGCGGTTGGAAGAGGCGTACCTGATCGCGCGGGGGCCGAACCCGTTCGCGTCGATCTGCGGCCGGATCTGCGGGGCGCCTTGCGAGGCGGCGTGCCGGCGCGGCAAGGTGCCGCGGGTGGACGACGACGGGCATTTCATTGCGGCCGACCGGCCGATTTCGATCCGCGCGCTGAAGCGGTTTGTGTGCGAGCGGCATGGTCCGGAGGCGGTTGAAGCGAAGCAGGTGTTGGCGTCGGTGGAGAAATTCGAGCCGCCGGTAGCCGGCGGCGTGGATGAGATGGCGGCGCTGCTGCGGTCCGGCGTAGACGCCAGGCTTCGCGTGGATACGGGACAAAGAGTTGCGATTATCGGGGCGGGTCCGGCGGGGCTGTCGGCCGCGCATGACCTGGCGCTGCTGGGTCTCTCGCCGGTGGTGTTTGAAACCGAACCGGTGGCCGCGGGGATGTTGTACGTCGGTGTTCCGGCTTACCGGTTGCCGCGAGAGGTGATCGAGAAGGAAGTCGACGTGATCCGGGCGCTGGGGGTGGACATCCGGTGCGGGGTGACGGTGGGCAAGGAGGTGTCGTTCGCGGAGTTGCGGCGTGACTTCGCGGCGGTGATTCTGGCGGTGGGCGCCAAGGCGTCCAGGGGGCTGGGGCTGCAGGGCGAACAAGGCCCTGGCGTATTCGGCGGCGTGGACCTGCTGAGGGCGGTCGCGCTGGGTTCGTCGAGCATGGCGTTGGGCCGGGAGGTGGTTGTGATCGGCGGCGGCAACGTGGCCTATGACGTGGCGCGGACGGTGTTGCGGCAGATCGCTTACGATACGGCGCGCACAGCGGCGCGGCTGCCAGGGACTGCGGGAGTGAAGCTGGTGTCGCTGGAAGGATTGGAGGAGATGCCTGCCGACACGGTGGAGATCGTGGAAGGCGATGAAGAGGGCATCGAGCGCTTGAACGGGTGGGGTCCCGTGGCGATTGAACGGGGCGCGGGCGGGGAAGTGACGGGCGTCACATTCCGCCGTTGCCTGAGCGTCTATGACGAGAGCCGGCGGTTCGCGCCGGTGTTCGACAGCAACCAGACGATGACGGTGGCCTGCGACACGGTGCTGCTGGCAGTGGGGCAGTCGCCTGTGTTGACATTCCTGGAAGACGGCGGGCGGGACGTGGAGCAATTCCGGCCGGGATGGCCGAAGGTGGACGCTGCGACGCTGGCAACGACGGCGCCGGGCGTGTTCGTGGCCGGGGACCTGGCGCACGGCACACGGTTGCTGATCGACGCCGTGGCGTCGGGCAAGGCGGCGGCGCGGTCTGTGTACGAGTCGCTGACGGGCAGGAAACTGGAGGCCGAAGCGACAACCGTCCATCTGGTGGAAGACCGGTACCGGCGGGAGATAGGATACGAGTCGATCCGGCGAGTGGAAGTGCCGGTGTCGCATCCGGAGGAACGGCTGCGTCATCCCGAAGCGCTGGTGGAGATCGGGTACGACGCGGCCCAGGCGGCGCGCGAGGCGTCGAGGTGCCTGGACTGCGGCGTGACGCCGGTGTTTGACGGGTCGCGCTGCGTGCTCTGTGGCGGCTGCGCGGATGTGTGTCCTACGCTTTGCCTGAAACTGGTGCCGCTCAGCGACATCGCCGATTCGGCCGGGACGCGGGCGGCGATCGAGGCCAGCCTGGGCGCGGGCGAGGATCTCAGCCTGCATTCGGCGATTTTGAAGGACGAAGACCGCTGCATCCGGTGCGCGGCGTGCGCGATGCGCTGCCCGTCGGATGCGATCACGATGGAACGAGTTTCCTTTTGCACTACGTGGAGAACCGTATGACGCTCCAATCCAAAGCACCCCGCTCGCGGCTCGACCCCGAGCCGATGGCCCGCCGTGACTGGCTGGGGTTGAGTTCGTTGTGGACGATGGGCGCGGCCCTGCTGTTCGGCGTGGTGGGGATGTTGCGGCTGCCGAAGGCGGCAGTGCTGGCGTCGCCGTCGAAGAAATTCAAGGTGGCGCTGCCGGAGACGCTGCCCGCGGGAGAGGCGTTTGTGCCGCCCGGGCGCGCGGTGGCGGTATACAGGGACGCCGAAGGGACTTACGCGGTGTCGACGATCTGCACGCACCTGGGCTGCGTGGTGAAGGCCAATCCGGAGGGTTTTGAGTGCCCGTGCCACGGCTCGCGCTTCAACGCCGATGGCACAGTGTCGCGCGGCCCGGCCCCGCGAGCGCTGCCCTGGCTGAAAGTGCAGCTCAGCGGCGGCGTGGTGGTGGTGGACGAAGGAACGACGGTGCCGTCGGGCACGAAGGTGGCGTGATGAATCCGGCATCCACACAGAACAACGCGCTGCGGGAGTTCGTCGACAATCTGAAATCGGCGCCGCGGCGGATGTATGAGACGGCGTTCCGGGGCGGGGCTCCGACGACCGACAGGTCACGTTCGACGTTCGTCTTCGGCAATGTGTTCCTGCATCTGCACGCCGTGCGGACGCACCGCTGGAGCCTGCGCTGGACCACGACCGTGGGGCTGGGCATTATGAGCCTCAGCGCGTTCCTCATCACGCTGGTGACGGGCGTGATGCTGATGTTCTACTACAAGCCGTTTCCGGAAGCGGCGTACGCGTCGATCAAGGACATTCACTTTGTCGTGCCGACGGGCCGGCTGATCAGGAACCTGCACCGCTGGGCGGCCAACATCATGGTGGTGGCTGTGATCCTGCACATGGCGCGGGCGTTCTTCACCGGCGCCTACCGTCCGCCGCGGGAGTACAACTGGCTGATCGGAATCGGGCTGCTGGTGGTGACGCTGGGGCTGTCGTTCACCGGATACCTGCTGCCGTGGGATCAACTGGCTTACTGGGCCATCACGATCGGCGCCAACATCGCGCAGTCTCCGCGCGAAGTGACCGATGCGCTGGGCATCACCGAGTATTTCGATCCTGGCGGACTGCAGCGCCTGCTGCTGCTGGGTTCCGACACGGTGGGCGCCGAGGCGCTGATCCGCTTCTACCTGCTGCACGTGATGATCCTGCCGCTGGCGCTGGCGGCGCTGATGGGCGTTCACTTCTGGCGCATCCGCAAGGACGGCGGGATGGTGCGTCCGGCTGACGCCGATGAACGGCTGGCGAAGATGAAGAAGGTTGAAACCTACCCGGTGTTCACCGAGGCGCCGAACAAGACGTATCAACTGGCGGCGGTGGTGCGGGGCAAGACGGCGGTGGTGGGGCGCGGGCCGGAGAACACGGTGCCGTCGATGCCGCACCTGTTCTACGCCGAGCTCGGCGTGATGATGATGACGCTGTTGGTGTGCGTGGCGTTGTCGCTGGTATCGGACGCGCCGCTGAAGGAACTGGCCAATCCGAGCGTGCCGGAGAATCCGGCCAAGGCGCCGTGGTACTTCCTGGGCCTGCAGGAGATGGTGTCCTTTTCGGCGTTCATGGGAGGCATCGGGATTCCAGCGATTGTGCTGGTGGGCCTGGCGCTGATCCCGTATCTGGACCGCGAGAAGGAAGGCACCGGCGAGTGGTTCGGCGGTCCGGGTGGCTGGCGCCTGGTGAAGCTGTCGATGCTGGTGGGCTTTGGAGCGCCACTGCTGATTGAATCGTTCGCGATCCGTTTCGGGTGGCTGCGGGAGTGGTTCCCGAAGATCCCGCAGTTGATTGTGACGGCGGTGAATCCGGCGACGATACTGACGGCAGTGTACGCGCTGTATTCGATCTGGTGCATCCGGCGCTACGGGTCCGCACGATCCGGCGCGCTGGGACTGTTCACCTGTTTCCTGTGCGGGTTCGTGGTGCTGACCATCATCGGCACCTACTTCCGCGGGCCGAACTGGGTGTTCTACTGGTCGCCGTCTGATTGGCCCAAGCACTGAGGTACCGGAGCAATGAAGGAAAACAAACATCTCCTGCTCTTTTCCAGCCTCGGCGTGCTGCTGCTGCTGCTGGGCGCGGCGTTTGAAGAAATGGTGCTGAAGGACTGGCGGCGGATCCAGGGCCGGGCACGGTCCGACGAAGGCGCGGTGACGGTCCGGACCTGTCGCGGGCCGGGGAGAAGGACCCGGAGATC
>JACRKW010000388.1 GCA_016215215.1 Acidobacteriota bacterium | reverse complement strand
GGGTGAGCGAGGAGAAACCGGAACCAATGTCAGGCAGAGAAGACGGCGAGTTCGAGCTGATACTCGGCAACAAACAACTTCTGAGTGTCTTGTTCATCGTGGTGGTGCTGCTGGGAGTCTTCTTTGCGATGGGCTTCCTGGCAGGGAGGAGCACGGGGGTGACGACGGTGGCCACGGGTCCGCGGTTGAGCGACAAGCCGCCGCTCACGGTGGATTCGGCCGAGGGTTCCGCGCCGGCCGCTCAGCAGCCGCCACCGCCTGAACCGCAGATGGTCCCGCAACCGACGCCGGCCAAGGCAGAGGCAGAGGCGCCCGCACCGGAGCGAACCGAGCCGGTGAAGCCCGAACCGCGGACGGAACCGGCCAAGCCGGCGGCCAAACAGGCCGAGGTTCACAAGCCGCCAGCCGCCGGATTCGTCCAGAACCCTCCGGCGGGCAACTACCTTCAGGCGGCGGCCACCAGGCGGGCAGACGCGGAGTCCATGCTGGCTTACATCGGCGGCAAGACGGGTCTGAAAGGCTATGTCGCGCCCTCGCCGAAATCGGCGGAACTCTGCCGCGTCCTGATCGGTCCGTTGGCGAGCAGCGAAGCGATCGCCGCAGCTCGCGCCAAGTTGAACGACATTGGCGTGAAGAACCCTTACGCCGTCAAGTACTGACCGATGGACCCGCTGGTTCAGCTCGAAGCGCGCGGCCGGCGCGAGAGGCCGCGCCTGCCGGATTTCCTGCGCAAAGCTGGAACGCACTTTCACGCCGTGCAGCCTCTGAAAAACCGGCTGCGGCGGCTGAACCTGCACACGGTGTGCGAGTCGGCTCGCTGCCCGAACATCCACGAATGCTTTCACCGGGGCGCGGCGACCTTCATGATCCTGGGCGACATCTGCACGCGCGGATGCGCATTCTGCTCAGTGCCGAAGGGATCCCCGGAGAAGCGGGAGATGCCCATCGATCCGAGGGAGCCTGAGAACGTGGCGCGGATGGCGGCGGAGATGGCCTTGCGCTACGTGGTGATCACCAGCGTGAATCGTGACGACCTGAGCGACGGCGGCTCGGCTCATTTCGCCGAGACCGTGCGAATGGTGCGCCGGGCACTGCCGGAGGCGCGCATCGAGGTATTGACTCCCGATTTCTGCGGCGACCTGGGCGCGGTGGCGCGCGTGCTGGACGCCGCCCCCGACGTCTTCAACCACAACATGGAGACGGTGCGGCGGCTGTATCGCAAGGTGCGGCCGCAGGCCGACTATGACCAATCGTTGAAGGTGCTGGCCTTTGCCCGGACGCACTGCCCGGAGATCATGACCAAGTCCGGGCTCATGGCGGGTCTGGGCGAAACCGAAGACGAAGTCAACCGACTGCTGGACGACCTGCGGAGGGCCGATGTGGACGTAGCCACCATCGGACAGTACCTGCAGCCTACCCGCCGCAACATGGAAGTGGCCGAGTTCGTGCCGCCGGAGCGCTACCAGCGTTGGGCCGAGTATGGCGAATCGGCCGGCTTCAAGCATGTGTTTGCCGGACCGCTGGTGCGTTCCAGTTATATGGCGGACCAGGTGAACCACGCGGCAACCGCGGACGCGGAGCGGCAATGACGCGCTGGCAGATCTGCCTTGCAGGCAGCGTGTTGTCGGCGCTGCTGCTGGCCGCGCTGTTCCCTCCGCTGAACCTCGCGGCGCTTGCCCCCACGGCACTGGCGCCGCTGCTTTACGCCATGGCGCACGAGCCCTGCGGGCGGAGGCGGTTTCTGTGGAGCTGGCTGTGCGGCTTTCTCTACTGGCTGCTGGTGTGCCATTGGATTCGGGACACCCTGGCGGCGTTCGGGGGCTTGAGCGGGCCGCTGAGCTGGCTGGCAGTGATCCTGTTCGCCATCGCCAAGGGGCTGCACACGGCGGCGTTCGGATGGCTGGCAGGCATGGTGATGAATCGGGCGTGGGCGATACCGGCTGTGGCGGCGCTGTGGACCGGCATCGAGAGGACACACGGCCCGCTGGGATTCGCCTGGCTGACCCTGGGCAACGCCGGCATTTCTCTGCCTCTGCCGCTGCGCGCCGCGCCGCTACTCGGCGTCTACGGTATTTCCTTCATCTTCGCCGCGCTGGCCTGCGGCTTGACCCTGGCCATGCTGAAGCGGGACCGCCGGCGCCTGGCATGGCTGCTGGCGCTGCCGCTGCTGTGGTTGCTGCCGTCTCCGCAGGCCAACCCGCAGCCCGGCGAGCAGGCCGTTGCGATGCAGACCAACATTCCCGGGGACTTCACCTGGACCATGGAGGAGAAAGACCGCGCGATCCGGCACCTGTCGGTGATGACGCTGGCCGAATCATTGGAACCGTCCAAGGAAAAGCCCTCGCTGGTGCTCTGGCCGGAGGCGCCGGCCCCGTTCTACTACTACGAAGACCCGGAATTCCGGCTGCGCGTGAGCGAGGTGGCGCGGCTCAGCAGCGCGCCGTTCGTGCTCGCAGGCGTGAGCTACACCGCTTCCAAGCAACCGCTGAACTCAGCGCTGCTACTCGGAGCTCGCGGGCAGTTGTCCGGACGCTACGATAAGTCGCGGCTGGTACCCTTCGGGGAGTTCGTCCCGGCCGGGTTCCGCTGGATTGAGAAGATCTCCAGCGAGGCCGGCGACTACGCGCCTGGTCCGGGCGCAAAGGTCCTGATCACAGGCGACCACACGCTGGGCGTCTTCATCTGCTATGAATCGGCGTTTCCGGACTACGTGCGGCAATTCGCCGCGTCCGGCGCCGAGGTGCTGGTGAATCTGACCAACGATGGATACTACGGCGACAGCGCCGCCCGCGGGCAGCACCTGTTGCTGGCGCGGATGCGTGCGGTGGAGAACGGCCGCTGGCTGCTGCGGCCCTCAAACGATGGCGTCACGGCGTCCATCGATCCCGCCGGCCGCGTGTGGGACCGGCTGCCTGAATACCAACGGACAGCGGGCCGGCTGCGTTTTACTTGGGAGCGCGCCCTGACGCCCTACTCGCGTTTCGGCGACTGGTTCGCCTGGTTGTGCCTGGCCGCCGGGCTAGCCGCCGCCGCGGCGGCGCAGATTCCCACCTACCGCCCCAATCGATAGAATAGTGCGCGCCATGCAGCGCGCCATCCTGCTCCCTCTGTTTCTGACGTGCCTGACTGCCGCCGCCGGGCCCCTGCCCGTGCGGGGCATCCATCTCGCCGCGCCCAAGCCGGACGAAATCCCGCTCGCCATCCGCTTCATCGAGGAGGCTCTGCCGAAGGAGGGCGTCAATGTACTGGTGCTCGAGATCAACTACCGCTACCAGTTCGTAAAGCGGCCCGAGGTGGCCGAGCCGGATTCGCTGAGCCGCGAACAGCTCCAGCAACTCGCCGGCGCCTGCCGGAAGGCCGGCGTAAAGCTGATCCCTTTGATCAACCTGCTGGGCCACCAGTCCTGGGCGAAGAATACTTTCGCCTTGCTGCGTGCCCATCCGGAGTTCGACGAGACGCCGGGCAAGTATCCGCAAAACGAGGGCATCTACTGCCGCAGCTACTGTCCGCTGCACCCTAAGGTCCACGAGGTACTCTTCGACCTCATCGACGAGGTGATGGATGCCTCCGGAGCCAGCGTGTTTCACGCCGGCATGGACGAAGTGTTTCTGCTCGGAGAGGACGATTGCCCGCGCTGCAAGGGCCGCAACAAGGCGGAGCTGTTCGCCGGCGAAGTGAAGGCCGTGCGCGACCACCTTGCCGGGAGGGGCCAGGAGCTGTGGATCTGGGGCGACCGCCTGATTGACGGCGCCGTCACAGGCATCGGCAAGTGGGAGGCCAGCCAGAACAGTACCGAGCCCGCGCTGCGAATGATTCCCAACGACGTGGTGATCAACGACTGGCACTACGAATCGGCCCATCCGACGGCGTCGCATTTCGCGCTCTCTGGTTTTCGAGTGGTGAGCGCGCCGTGGCGCAAGGAATCGGTGGCGCT
>JACRKW010000378.1 GCA_016215215.1 Acidobacteriota bacterium | reverse complement strand
CTGCTGAGCCACAAGCACGTGGTACTAAGCGAGGCAGCCGCGAAGAAGCTGTCGGAGGCTTTGGCGCAATGAACCGTTACCAAGTGATCGTGCGTCCGATCGTGACCGAGAAGGGCGTAGGAAAGAAGGAAGCCGAGGGCATCCTGTGTTTCGAGGTGCACCGCGAAGCGACCAAGACCGACATCAAGGGCGCCGTGGAAGCGCTGTTCAAGGTGAAGGTGGCCGACATCCGCACAGCGACGTTTGAAGGCAAGCTGCGGCGCCGCGGGCGCTACTCGGGCTACCGGGGCGACTGGAAGAAGGCGTACGTGCGGCTCAAGGCCGGGCAGAAGATGCCGGAGTACGCCGAGCTGTAAAGGAAGGACAGAAAAAATGCCGATCAAATCATTCCGTCCGACCACACCGACGCGCCGCTTCCAGACCGTGGTAACGCGCGACGAGATCACCAAGCAGACGCCGGAAAAGTCGCTCACCGGCGGCAACAAGAGCAAGTCCGGCGGGCGGAACAACAAGGGTCAGTTGGTGATCCGGTTCCGCGGCGGCGGGCACAAGCAGACCTACCGGATTATCGACTTCAAGCGCAACAAGCACGGCGTGCCGGCGCGTGTGGCGTCAATCGAGTACGATCCGAACCGTTCGGCGCGCATCGCGCTGCTGAACTACGTGGACGGGGAAAAGCGCTACATCCTGTGCCCGGTGGGGCTGGAAGTGGGCCGCACGGTAGTCTCCGGTCCGGAGGCCGACATCCTGGTGGGCAATGCGCTGCCGCTGGAGAACATCCCGGCTGGTACCGTGGTTCACAACATCGAACTGCGGCCGGGCAAGGGCGGACAGATGGCGCGTTCGGCCGGAGCCTCGGCGCAACTGGTGTCGAAGGAAAGCGGGATGGCGCTGCTGAAACTGCCTTCGGGCGAGATCCGGCGCGTGATGACGGTATGCTACGCGACGATCGGCCAGGTGGGCAACCTGGACCACGAGAACGAGTCGCTGGGCAAGGCCGGGCGGAACCGCTGGAAAGGCAACAAGCCGCACAATCGCGGCGTGTCGATGAATCCGGTGGATCACCCGCACGGAGGCGGCGAGGGCCGCACCAGCGGCGGGCGCCACCCGGTGACGCCGTGGGGCCAGCCGACGCGGGGCTTCAAGACGCGCAACAACAAGCGGACAGACAAGTACATTGCTTCGCCGCGTTCCAAGAACAAGTAAGCGATAGGAAAAGACGATGAGCCGATCACTGAAAAAAGGGCCGTTCACCGATGACCACCTGATCAAGAAGGTGGTGGAGATGAACAACAAGAACGAGAAGAAAGTGGTCCGGACGTGGTCGCGCCGCTCGACGATCATGCCGGAGTTTATCGGCCACACAGTGGCCGTGCACAACGGCAAGAAGTTCATTCCCGTGTACGTCACCGAGAACATGGTGGGGCACAAGCTGGGCGAGTTTTCGCCGACGCGGACGTTCAAGGGGCACGCGGCCAAGGCCGACAAGTCGGGCAAGCCGGCATAGTCGCGGAGAAAAGGGAAAGGTAAGAAGGACATGGAAGCCAGAGCGGAAGCCAGATACATCCGGGTGTCGGCGCAGAAGGCGCGGCTCGTCGTCGATCTGATCCGCGGCCACAAGGCCGGCGAGGCGATCACGATTCTGAAGACGACCAACAAGCGCATCGCTCCGACGGTGGAGAAGGTGCTGAGGTCGGCGATCGCCAACGCGGTGCACCGGGATACCGACCTCGACGTGGACGGCCTGGTCGTCACCGAGGCCTACGTGAACGAAGGACCGCGCCAGAAGCGCGTGCGGCCGGCTCCGATGGGCCGTGCCTACCGCTACCAGCGGCGCACGTCTCACATCGTGGTCAAGGTAGGCGAAAAGAACGCGGCGGCGGGCCGGGAATAAGCGGAGAGAGCGAAACTCATGGGACAGAAAGTTCATCCTTACGGATTCCGGCTGGGCGTGACGAAGAACTGGCGTTCGCGCTGGTTCGCTACACAGGAGTATTCCAAGCTCCTCCACGAGGATCTCGAGTTGAAGGAGTCGCTCCGCGAGCGGCTGAAGGCGGCCGGCGTGAGCGCGGTGGAAGTGGAGCGTCCGGGCGGCTCGAAGCTGCGGATCACAATTCACACGTCGCGGCCGGGGCTGATCATCGGGCGCAAGGGCGCCGAGATCGAGAAACTGAAGCAGGACCTGGCGGTGAAGACCAAGCGCGAAGTCTTCATCGACATCCAGGAAGTGCACAAGCCGGAGATGGATGCGCAACTGGTTTCGGAGTCGATCGCGCTGCAGCTTGAGAAGCGCGTGGCGTTCCGGCGGGCGATGCGCAAGGCCGTGGAAAGCGCTTTGCGGTTCGGCTGCAAGGGTATCAAGGTGCGCGTGTCGGGCCGGTTGAACGGAGCGGAGATCGCCCGCAGTGAGTGGTACCTGCAGGGCCAGTTGCCGCTGCATACGCTGCGCGCCGATATCGACTATGGTTTTGCGCAGGCCTACACCACCTACGGGGTGATCGGGGTGAAGTGCTGGGTCTATAAGGGCGAAGTTTCGACCGACGGATTCAGCAAGCGGATGCGCAGCGATGAGCCGCGGCGGAACCCGCGTGGCGATCGCGGAGACCGCCGGGAGCGGCGTCCCGCGGGCGACCGGCCGGAGCGCGGCGACAGGCAGCCGGCCCCGGTGACCGTGACTGGCGAGGCGCCGGTGCAGGCGGCTCCGATCCACTCCACGGTAACGGTGGTGCCTCCGGTGTCGCAGCCGGTGGCGCCGAGTTGGAAGCAGGAACCCGAGAGCGCGCCCACGGGCGAGACGCCGGCGGCTGAGTAAAGCGCGACGCGGCAAGGAAAGCGATTAGACAGGGAGAAGACGACCCATGTTGATGCCGAAGAAAGTGAAGTACAGGAAGCAGCAGCGCGGACGGCGCGCCGGCAAGGCGTGGCGCGGCTCGTCGCTGTCCTTCGGCGATTTCGGCCTGAAGGCGATGACGGTGGGCTGGGTGACCGGGCGGCAGATTGAAGCGGCGCGAATCGCCATGACACGATTCATCAAGCGCGGCGGCAAGGTTTGGATCCGCGTCTTCCCGGACAAGCCGATCACCAAGAAGCCGGCCGAAACCCGTATGGGTAAGGGCAAAGGTGCGCCGGAAGAGTGGGTGTGCGTGGTGCGTCCCGGCAAGATCATGTTCGAGATGGAAGGTGTGCCGCTGGCCACCGCGGCCGAGGCGATGCGGCTGGCTGCGATGAAGCTGCCGGTACGCACCAAGCTGATCAGCCGACAGGAGACGGTGGGCTAGAGTGAGCGCCGCCGAAAAGGAACTATCGCGATGAAAGCGGAAAAGATTCGGGAATTCGACGAGAAGGAATTGGCCGTCAAGGCCAAGGAGATGGAAGAGCAGCTCTTCCGGCTCAAGTTCCAGATGTCCATGGGGCAGATGGAAGGGCTGAAAAAGTACCGCGAGTTGAAGAAAGACCGGGCGCGCATCGCGACGGTGCGCAGCCAGCGCCGGATCAAGGCCGCTGGGGAGGCGAAGTAGGAAGCCATGGCGGAGACGCAAAACAAAAACAAGAACGAAAAGGTAGGCGAAGTGGTCTCCACGAAGATGGCGAAAACGATCGTCGTCCAAGTGACGCGGCGGGTGCCGCATCCGCTGTACAAGCGGATTGTGACCAAACGCAACAAGTTTTACGCACACGACGAAGAGGCGCAGGCCAAGCTGGGCGACGTGGTGCGGATCATCGAAAGCCGGCCGCTGAGCAAAATGAAGCGCTGGACGCTGTGCGAAGTGATCCGCCGTGCGGTGGACACCAGCGTCGCGGGGCTGGCTGAGTAGCCGCGGGCGAGATTACTAGAGAGACGAGGATACTGCCATGATCGGAATGAGAACGATCCTCGAGGTGGCCGACAACAGCGGCGCCCGCAGGCTGAGCTGCATCCTGCCGCGAGGCGGCGACAAGGGCCTGCAGGCGGGGCTGGGCGACATCATCACGGCGAGCGTGAAGGAAGCTGCTCCGGACTCGGCCATCAAAAAGGGGAAAGTGGTGCGCTGCGTGATCGTTCGCATGCGCAAGGAGACGCGCCGCAAGGACGGCACCTACATCCGCTTCGATTCCAACGCCGCGGTGCTAGTCAGTGACCTGGGCGAGCCCATCGGCACGCGCGTGTTCGGTCCGGTCGCCAGAGAGTTGCGCGACAAGAAATTCATGAAGATCGTATCGCTCGCACCGGAGGTGATCTAGCCATGGCGGGGCGTCTAGCGAACCGGCATAACCAGCCGAAAGAGGTCGTCAAGACCAAGATCAAGAAGAACGACACCGTGAAGGTGATCTCCGGCCGCGACAAGGGCAAGGTCGGCCGCGTACTGGAGGTGAACCGCGAAAGCGGGCGCGTTCTGGTGGAAGGCGTGATGATGTCGAAAAAGCACGTCAAGCCGAACCCGGCCAAGGGCGTGAAGGGCGGCATCGCGGAACGCGAGGCGGCCATTCACGTATCGAACGTGATGATGCTGACCTCCGACGGCAAGACCACGCGCGTGGGAATGCGCGTGGAAACCGTGGGCGGAAAGCAACGGCGGGTAAGAGTCGCGCGCAGGACCGGCGAGTCCCTCGACGGGAAATAGTTGAGGCAACGCTGAGAGGAAGAGCGAAGGTATGAAGGCGAGACTGAGAGAACATTACGTAAAGACGGTGGTACCGGCCCTGCAGAAGGAGTTCGGATACACCAACGCCAACGCCGTGCCGAAGTTGGACAAGGTGACGGTGAACATCGGCCTGGGCGAAGCGACGCAGAACCCGAAGCTGATCGACGGTGCAGTGGCCGAAATGGCCTCCATCTGCGGCCAGAAGCCGGTGGTGACCAAGGCGCGCAAGTCGATCGCGGCGTTCAAGTTGCGCGAAGGCATGAGCATCGGCTGCATGGTGACTCTGCGCGGCGAGCGGATGTACGAGTTTCTGGACCGCCTGATGAACGTGGCTCTGCCGCGCGTGCGCGACTTCCGCGGCGTATCGAGCAAGAGCTTCGACGGGCGGGGCAACTATACCCTGGGCCTCAAGGACCAGTTCATCTTCCCGGAGATCAGCTACGAGAAGGTGGAGAAGGTGAAGGGGATGAATGTGTCGATCACGACGACGGCAGTGACGGATGCCGAAGCGCTGTCGTTGCTGAAGCACCTGGGGATGCCTTTCCGCCAGAACTAGGGCGAACGGTACCGGGCAAGGAACAAGGAGCAGAAAGAGAATGGCGACGACGGCGAAAATTGCGAAAGACATCAAGAAGCCGAAGTTTGCGATCCGCCACCGCAACCGCTGCAAGCGTTGCGGCCGCCCGCGCGGCTACATGCGGAAGTTCGAGTTGTGCCGGATCTGCTTCCGGCAGCTTTCGCTGGCGGGTGAAGTCCCGGGCGTGACGAAATCGAGCTGGTAGGCGGCGCAAGTAAGTTTCACCGGCGCAGCAGTCGGGCGGAGAGCCCGGCAGAGCACGCCGGATCACAGGCACAAGCAAGTACGACAGGAAGAATTCAAGTCTATGGTTTCCGACCCCATCGCTGACATGCTGACGCGCATCCGGAACGGCATCAAGGCCAAGTTTCCGAAGGTGGACGTGCCGGCTTCGAAGCTGAAGAGCGAAATCGCCAGGATCCTGAAGGATGAAGGCTACATCCTCAACTACAAGATCGTGGACGACGACAACCACAAAGCCATCCGCATCTACCTCAAGTACACGGCGGCCAACAAGCCGGTGATCTCGAATCTGGAGCGGGTGAGCCGTCCGGGTTGCCGCGTTTACGTGGGCAGCGGGGACATCCCGAAGGTGCTGGGCGGGCTGGGTATCAACATCATGACGACGCCGAAGGGGGTCATGACGGGGAAAGCGGCACGCAAGGAAGGCATCGGCGGCGAAGTGCTGTGCAAGGTGTACTAGGCGGCGGGGCGCATCCCGCCGGAGAGATTTTAGTCTGGAAATCCACAGGTTTCCTGGAAAACGGACTGGAGTAAGGAATGTCAAGAGTCGGTAAGAAGCCAATCCCCATGCCGGCCGGCGTCAAGGTGACGATCGGCGAGCAGCTGTTGGTGGAAGGCCCCAAGGGCAAGTTGACAGTGCCGCTGCCGGGCGGCGTTCGCATAGAGAAGGCGGACGGCACGCTGGAAGTGAAGCGAGACGGCGACCAATACGCCGCGCTGCATGGTCTGACGCGGGCGCTGACAGCCAACGCGGTGACCGGAGTGAGCACGGGATTCACGCGCGAGTTGGACATAGTAGGCATCGGCTACCGCGCCGAAGTGAAGGGCAACGTCATCATCTTCACCCTGGGATACTCGCACGCGATCGAATTCGTGCTGCCCAAGGGGATTGACTGCAAGGTGGATAAGAACACACACCTGGTGCTGAGCGGCATCGACAAGCAGGAGTTGGGACAAGTGGCCGCCAACATCCGTTCGCTGCGTCCGCCGGAGCCGTACAAGCTGAAGGGCGTCCGTTACACGGGCGAAGTGCTGCGCAAGAAGGTCGGCAAGACCGGCGCGGGCGGCAAGTAGATGCGGGAGGGTAGAGAGTTATGAAGCGCTCCATTGACAAAGACGCCCGGCGGCAGCGGATTCACGTCCGCATCCGCGATCGGGTGAAAGGCACGCAGGAGCGGCCCCGCCTGGCGGTGTTCCGCAGCCTGAAGCACATTTATGCGCAGTTGATCGACGACCGCACGGGCCGCACGATTGTATCGGCGTCGAGCGCCGAGAAGAGCGCAACAGCAAGCGGCGGCAACCTCGCCGGGGCCAAGGAGATCGGGAAACTGATCGCCGGGCGGGCCGTGGCGGAGGGCGTGAAGAAGGTCGTATTCGACCGCGGCGGCTATCTATACCACGGGCGCGTGAAGGCCCTGGCGGATGCGGCACGCGAAGCCGGACTGGAGTTCTAACATGGCAGCGGTGACAGCGAAACGAATCGATGCAAAGGCGCTCAACCTGAAAGAGCAGGTGGTGAGCATCAACCGCGTGACCAAGGTGGTCAAGGGCGGCAAGAATCTGAGCTTCTCGGCCCTGATCGTGATCGGGGATCCTGACCAGAGGATCGTCGGTTTCGGAACGGGGAAGGCCAAGGAAGTGCCGGCGGCCATCAAGAAGGGCATTGAAGCGGCGAAGAAGAACCTGCGCCAGGTGAACACGCTGGGCAGCTCCATCCCGCACATGGTGGTGGGCAAGTTCGGCGCGGGCGCAGTGCTGCTGAAGCCGGCGCCGGAAGGCACCGGCGTGATCGCGGGCGGCCCGGTGCGCGCCGTGATTCAGGCGGCGGGCATTTCCAACGTGCTGACGAAGTCGCTTGGCACGCACAACCCGCACAACGTGGTAAAGGCTACCATCGATGCGCTGGACCAGCTCCGCGACAAGGCGGCGGTGGCTGAACTGCGCGGACTGGCCGTGGAGAACCTGTAACATGTCCGAAGGAACAGTCAAAATCAAGCTGATTTCCAGCCCCATCGGCAGCCCGGAAAAACACAAGCGGATCGTACGGGCGATCGGGCTGCACAAGATGAACCAGGTGGTGGTGAAGCCGGACACCCCAGGATTCCGCGGGATGGCCAAGAAGGTACCGCACCTGCTCAAGGTAGTGGAGTAAGGCCGAGGAAGAGACAGTCATGAATCTGAGCGAAATCAAACCGCCGAAGGGCCAGGTGAAAGTGCAGCGGCGCATCGGCCGCGGCATGGGCAGCGGCAGGGGCAAGTACTCGGGCCGCGGCGCCAAGGGCGCCAAGTCCATCAGCGGCTACTCGAAGATGCGGGGATTTGAGGGCGGCCAGATGCCGCTCCACCGCCGCTTGCCGAAGCGAGGCTTCTCCAACGCGGTGTTCAAGAAGCACTTCGCGGTGATCAACACCGGCGCGCTGGACAAGCTGGAGGGCGACACCTTCACGCCCGAGTCTTTGAAGGCGGCGGGCGTTATCAAGAAGCTAGGCGACGGGCTGAAGGTGCTGGCCAACGGGGATCTGACTCGTAAGATCAGCGTGTCGGCGCAACTGTTTTCCAAGGCGGCCGAGGAGAAGATCAAGGCCGCCGGCGGCACTGCGACAGTGATCGCTCCCAAGGCAGTGAAAGAGATCAAGCCCAAGAAGTAGAATCGTGATGGCGGAGGCGCGCTTTCTGGCGCGCCTCCGCCCTTCCCAAAGCAAGGCAGCCCATGCAAAAGTTCTTCGAAGCTCTGGCCAACGTATTCCGGGTTCCGGACCTACGGCAGCGTGTGCTTTTCACCCTCGGACTCCTGGCCGTGTACCGGTTGGGGGCGACGGTCCCGATACCGGGCGTGGACGCGATCAAGTTCGAAGAGTTCTTCAGCCGGAACCAGGGCACCTTATTCGGTTTCCTCGACCTGTTTTCGGGCGGGCAGTTCCGGCGCCTGACGGTTTTCGCTCTGGGCATTATGCCCTACATCACTGCCTCCATCGTGCTGCAGTTGCTCACCATCGTCGTACCGACGCTGGAGAAGCTGCAGAAGGAGGGGGAACTCGGACGGCGCAAGATCACGCAATGGACGCGCTATCTGACGGTAGGCCTATCGCTGATGCAGTCGATGTTCATCGCCACGGCGCTGCAGAGCCAGGGCAGCTTTGTGCTCAACCCCGGCTTCAGCTTTGTGTCGATGACCATGCTGACGCTGACCACCGGCACGGCGTTCATCATGTGGCTGGGCGAGCAGATCACCGAGCGCGGCGTAGGCAACGGCATGTCGCTGATCATCTTCGCCGGCATCGTGGCCGGGCTTCCGATGGCGATCGGCAACATTTACAGCAACACCTTCGTGACAAACCAGTGGCACCCGCTGCAGCTCATTATCATTCTGATCATGATGGTGGCGGTGGTGGCCTTCATCGTTCTGGTGGAGCGCGGCGAACGCCGGATCCCGGTGCAGTACGCCAAGCGCGTGGTGGGCCGGCGGATGATGGGCGGGCAGAGCACGCACCTTCCGCTGAAGGTGAACGCGGGCGGCGTGATCCCGGTGATCTTCGCCTCGTCGTTGTTGGCGTTTCCCCTGACGCTACTGAACGTGCCGTTCGTTCGGGACAATAAGTGGCTGAGCGGGCTGCTGACATCGATCCGCAGCGGCGAACCGCTGTACATCATCCTGTTCGTCACGCTGATCATCTTCTTTTCGTTCTTCTACGTCAGCATCATCTTCAATCCGAACGAAGCGGCCGACAACATGCGCAAGTACGGCGGCTTCATCCCGGGTATCCGGCCGGGCAAGAATACGGCCGAGTACATGAACAAGATCCTGAGCCGCATCACCGTGGTGGGCGGACTCTATCTGTCGCTGCTGTCGCTGATCCCGGAACTGATGATCGGCGGCATCAAGCTGCAGCATCTGCCGCCGGCGGCGCTGGGTAACTGGATCGACACCAACTTCCCCCGCTGGCTGCTGGATGGCTTGGGGGTGACTTTCGTATTTGGCGGCACGTCCCTGCTGATTGTGGTGGGCGTGGCAATGGACACGGTAAACCAGGTGGAGGCGCAGTTGATCATGCGTCACTACGAAGGATTCACGCCGCGCGCCGGCCGCATTCGTGGCCGCCGCAGCGCGGTGTAGGCGAGGTTGATCTTCGGGCTCCTCCCTGTCAGAGGGACCGCCCGCCGAAGTGTTGAGGCTAGCACTCTAGAATGCGGCAAGCGGGCGATGCAGTCCCGAGAGCGATCATCCTGTTCGGACCTCCGGGGTCGGGAAAGGGTACCCAGGCGCAACTCCTGAAGGAAACGCTGCGGGCGCCTCACATTTCCACCGGGGACATGCTCCGGGAGAGGATTGCCTCCGGCGATTCGCTGGGTTTGCAGGTCAAGGAGTTGATGCAGGCAGGTCGTTTGGTGCCGGATGAAGTTGTGAACCAGTTGGTGGAGGACCGAATCGGCTCGGCGGACTGCGCCGGCGGTTTCATCCTGGACGGCTACCCGAGGACGATCCGGCAGGCCGAGGACTTGG
>JACRKW010000377.1 GCA_016215215.1 Acidobacteriota bacterium | reverse complement strand
TCCCAGCACCACCACACGGTCTCTTCCGCGAGTGTTTTCTTCCGCCAGAAACGTCCGGCCCAGCAGCGGCTGCGTGCGCATGATGGGGAAGACGCCCGCCTCCACCAGGCCCGCAATCAGCCAGGTCGTTCCCTCACCGCGCGTGAGGTTGAGCCCCTCCACGTTGTAAGCCGCCATCCCCTCGAACACCCGGCTCTGTTCGCGCCAGTCCGCAAGGTTCGGCATCGACACCGATCCGTAACTACGCTCTCCCTGCAACGTCATCGTCTCCCACAGCTTCACCAGACTCCAGGGCTCGGGGTAGGGAAGGGGCTGTAGCACCAGGGCTCGAACCAGGGTGAAGATGGCGGTGTTCGCGCCGATTCCCAACGCCAGCGACAGGACGGCGAACGCCGTGAACCCCGGGCTGCGCGCCAGCGCCCGGCCGCCGTAGCGCAAGTCTCGCGCCCATTGATCCACCTGCGGCAGCCAGCGCCGGTCCCGCCACATCTCCTTCGCCTGGTCCACCCCGCCGAAGCTGCGGCGCGCCGCGTAGCGCGCCTTTTCAGGGTTCATCCCCCGGCGGATGTTCTCCTCCGCTTCCATTTCCAGGTGGAAGCGGACCTCCTCCTCCAACTCCGCCTCCAGTTCGGGCCGGTGGAACAGCGCCCGAATCCTGGTGAGTAACGTCCTCAGCCACGTCATGTTGCGCCTTCTTCCGGAAACGGCCGGCGAAAGCGGGCGACAATCGCCGACACCCGCTCCCACCGCTCCTCCTGCACGCCAAGTTGCTTCTTTCCCTTCGCCGTCAGGCTGTAGAACCTCGCCCGGCGGTTGTTCTCCGACACGCCCCACTGGGACTTGATCCAGCCGCGCTGCTCCAGACGCACCAGTGCCGGATACAGAGTCCCGTGGTTCATCCGGATCGCGTCCTCAGACACCTGCTCGATCCGCCGCGCAATCCCCCACCCGTGCAGCGCCCCCATCGCCTCCAGCGTCTTCAGCACCAGCAGGTCCAGCGTCCCCTGCATCACGTCCGTTTCCCTGGTTGCCATCGCGACTCCTGTTGATATCCAATAGGAGTGTGCGCCTGTTCCTGTTGTTTGTCAATAGGAAGGCCGCAGCTGTCGTGAGGTCACCGTCGGCCGGAAGTCTGGGGCCGCTTTAAACGGCCACTGTCACCCGCAGAAAGGTCGCCGGAATCAACGTGCCGCCGTTACCGCTCCGGTTCTGCGACCTCGCCACCTCCAACAGTTCGGCGTGGAGTTCCTCCGCCTTGCCGTTCTTCTCGGCGGCGGCATAGGCGTTCATGGTCGGGCCGTAGAATCGCCGGAACAGGTCGATGAACTCCGCCGGGCTCCTGTCGGGCGACTGGAAGTGGAAGGTATCCTTCACCATCGAGATGTTTTCCCGGGGCACGCCGGCCTGCCCGAACCGCTCGACGACGTGGGAGTCCATCCCCCAGGTCATCGGGCTCACGAAGCCTTCCGCTGGCGGAGGATTGTACACCATGCTCACTTTCAGCACTTGAGACACGAAGGTCGGATCGTTTGGAATCCAGTTGCCCATCACGATGCGGCCGCCCGGTTTTGTCACGCGGACCATCTCCTTGGCTACATCGAAGGGCTTCGGCGCGAACATCGCGCCGAATACCGAGAGCGTCAGGTCAAACGAATCGTCGCCGACCCCTTCCAGGTTGCACGCGTCGCCTTCATGGAACCTCAAGCGTTCGAGTCTTGCATCGGCGGCTCGCCTCTTCCCGGCTTCCACGAGGTTGCTGGCGATGTCGATCCCAGTGACATCCGCCCCCAATTGGGCCAGCGGCAACGCCGTGGTCCCGTCTCCGCAGCCAAGGTCCAATGCCCTCAGTGGCGGCGTTACTCCGAGCGAGCCCACAAGAGCCTCACCGGATTCGCGCATGAATGCCGCGATCTGCGTGAAGTCGCCTTTTTCCCACAACATTTTGTTCGGATTGGTCGGGTTCATATGGTCTCCCCTCACAAGATCTCGGTCTGTCCCTGATTCTATACCAAATTGGCCAGTTTCAACACACCAAAGATGTCGAGAAGGTGCGTGCCGCCGGCCTCCGCGCCCGCTGTACACTAACCTCAGCGGAGAGCTACTTCTTGAACCTGACCATCACCGGCGCACGGCAGCGGCCCGGAGCGTCGGCCTTCGATGACGTTCTCGGGCGCGTCTGGCGATCAGCCGGCGCCGCCTGCTCCAGCGGCGATCACCGCGCGGACCTTCGGGGAGCGCGACGCTCGTGAGAATCCTCTCCCTCACCGCCGGCGCGGCCAGCATGTACTGCGGCTCCTGCCTGCGCGACAACAACCTCGCCGCCGAACTCCGCCGCATGGGGCACGACATCACCCTCGTCCCCCTCTACACCCCCACCAGGACCGACGAGCCCAGCGAAAGCGCCGGCGCGCACATCCTGTTCGGCGGTATTAGCGTCTACCTTCAAAACCAGTCCGCCCTCTTCCGCCACACACCCGCCTGGCTTGACCGCATCTGGGATTCGCAGTGGGCCCTCAACGCCGCCGCCAAACGTTCGATCGCGGTTGATGCCGAATCGCTCGGCGCCATGACCGTCGCCATGCTCGAGGGCGCGCAGGGCCCCATCGCCAGGGAGTTTCGCAAGCTCGAACACTGGCTCGCCCTTCAGGCCTCCGGCGGCAACCCGCCCGATGTCGTCACCATCCCCAATACCCTCCTCATCTCGCTCGCTCCCGCCATCCGCCGCGTCTACCGCGGCCCTATCGTTTGCACCATGCAGGGCGAGGATCTCTTCCTGAACCATCTCCTGGAGCCATACCAGTCCCGCGCGCTGGACCTGATCCGCCGCCAGGCGCAGCACGTCGACGCATTCATCGCAATCAGCCAGAGCTACGCCGCTCTCATGGCTCGCTTACTGGAGATTCCGCCGGCGAAAATCTTCGCCGTCCCGCCCGGTGTCGACCCGGCCCGCTTCCAGCCCGCGCGCCCCTCCGGCACTTTCCGCGCCGGCTATCTGGCCCGCATCGCCCCGGAAAAGGGACTTCACCTGCTCTGCGAATCCTGGCGCCTCTTTCGCGAGCAGTTCGATGGCCCGGCCGAACTCCACGCAGCCGGCTATCTCGCCCCCGAGCACGCCGCCTACCTCGAACCTCTTCGCGCCACCCCTGATTTCCATTACCACGGTGAACTCGATCTTCAGGCCAAGGTCGACTACCTCGCCTCGCTCGACGCCTTTTGCGTTCCTTCCGTCTACGACGACCCGAAGGCTCTCTACCTGCTTGAGGCTCTCGCCTCCGCCGTGCCAGCTGTCGCGCCCCGGCGCATGGCCCTGGCCGAGCATCTCGAAGCCTGCGGCGGCGGCCTCCTGGTGGAGCCGGACTCGGCCCCAGCCATCGCCGCCGCGCTCCTGCGCCTCGCCCGCGACCCTTCCTACTCGCGCCGCCTCGGCTTTCAGGGCAGGGAGGGCGTCTCCCTCTATCGCACCTTGCGCCAAATGGCCGAAAATACCCTAGAAGTTTACACGTCGCTGCCCACCCCCTCTGCGATACCATAGCCAGAGCACCGTGCTCGTAGTTCGTAAGTTGACCCGTGTCTATCAACCTCCGGCCGGACCGCTTGAGGTGTTGCGGGGCGTCGACTTGACCTTGAAAAAGGGTGACGGTATCGCCGTCATGGGCCCCAGCGGTTGCGGCAAATCCACCCTGCTCCAGATTCTCGGCGCGCTGGACCGGCCCACGTCCGGCGACGTGACACTGGAGGGCGTCGATCCCTTCACTCTCACCGAACCCGAACAGGCCCGCTTCCGCAACCGCTCCGTCGGATTCGTCTTCCAGGACCACTGCCTGCTGCCCCAGCTCACCGTGGCCGAGAACGTCATGGTGCCTCTCATGGTCGGCGAGGAGGACACCATGGGGCCGGAGCGCGCGCGCAAGCTGCTGGACGAGGTTGGCCTCGGCGCGCGGCTCAACCACCGCCCCGCCGAACTCTCCGGCGGCGAGAAGCAACGCGTTGCCATAGCCCGCGCCCTGGTGCGGAACCCCAAGCTGCTGCTCTGCGACGAGCCCACAGGCAATCTGGACCGTTCCACCGCCGAACAGGTAGCCGGCGTCCTGGAGCGCGTCCGCCGGGAGCACCAGACCATGCTCGTCGTCGCCACCCACAGCGTCGAAATCGCCGCCCGCTTCCCGCGCCATGTCGAGCTGGTCGACGGCCTGTTGGAGTGGCGCCGCGGCTAAGCATCCGCCATGAACACGCCGCGCTATCTGCTCCGGTCGCTGGCATGGCATGGCAAGGCTCACCTGGCGGCCGGTCTCGGCGCGGCTGTGGCCACGGCGGTGCTCACCGGCGCTCTGCTCACCGGCAGCTCGGTGCGGCGCAGCCTGCGGACCCTGGTTGAACAGCGCCTCGGCGCCACCGAGTACGTCGTGTCCGGACGCGGCTTCTTCCGCGCCGCGCTGGCGCGCGAGTTCTCGCCGGAGTGGCGGGCCGCGCCGCTTGTCGTGCTCGAAGGCTCAATTGCGCATGAGCCCTCCGGCCGCCGCGCCAACGTCGAGATCTACGCCGTCGACGCTGGTTTCTATGCCTTTCACCGCGCCGACGCCGTGCCTCCGGGCGTCGGCCGCGCGCTGTTGAGCCCCGCGCTCGCCGCCGAACTCGACGCCAAGGGCGGCGACGCCGTGCTGCTTCGATTTGAAGAGCCCACTGCCATCCCGCGCGAGTTTCTCTACGGCCGCAAGGAGGACACCGCCCGCACACTGCGTTTCACTCTCGGCGAAGCAGTATCGCCCGCCGCCATGGCCGACTTCGCCCTGCGCCCGCGGCAGGGCGATGTGCGCGCCGTCTTCATCCCGCTGGACCGCCTGCAGCGCGACCTCAAGCTCACCGGCCGCGCCAATACGCTCCTGTTGTCCGGCTCCGGCAGTGCCGCTGCGCTCGCCGCCCGCCTGCGCCAGCGCTTCAAGCTGGAGGATGCCGGCCTCCGTCTCCGGTCCCGGCCGGGAACCGGCGAAATCGTCTTCGAGTCGGAAAGCTCCATCCTGGACGACCGCACGGCCGAAGCCGCTCTGGCCGCCGGCAAGCGACTCGGCATCCTCGCCCGGCCCTCGCTGGTCTATCTGGCCAATACCATCGCGGCCAACGGGCGGCGGGCGCCGTATTCGCTGGTCGCCGCCGTCGACGAACGCACTCTGGCCGAGATCAACTCCGACCGCGCTCCGGCCCCCACCAAGGGCGCTCCGGTTCTGCTCAACGAATGGGCCGCCGCCGAGCTCGGCGTCAAGCCCGGGGACCGGGTCACGATGGACTATTTTCTCTGGAGCGCGAACGGCGAGTTGCACTCCGGCAAGGCGGACTTTGAGGCCTCGGGCGTCGTGCCCATTCGCGGCCTGGCCGCCGATCGCGACCTCGCGCCCGAGTATCCCGGCATCACCGACAAGACGTCTCTGTCCAAGTGGGATCCGCCCTTTCCCATCGACCTCAAGCGCATCTCGCCGCGCGACGAGCAATACTGGCAGTTGTTCCGCACTACCCCAAAGGCCTGGGTCCTGCTGGAAACCGGCAGGAGGCTCTGGGGCTCGCGCTTCGGTTCCTACACCTCCATCCGCTTCACCCACGGCCATCCTCAACTGGAGCCGCTGCTGAGCGACGCCGTCGATCCGCTCAGCGGGCCGATGACCCTGATCTCCGTGCGCCGCCAAAGCCTGGATGCGGCCCAGGGCTCCACTGACTTTGGTGAGTACTTCCTCTACTTCAGCTTCTTCGTCATCGCCGCCGCGCTCCTGCTGATGGCCCTCTTCTTCCGCCTCGGCATCGAGCAGCGCCACGATGAGGCGGCGCTGTTGCGCGCCGTCGGCTTCACCACGGCCGAGATGAAGCGCCTCCTGGCCGCTGAAGGGCTCGTGGTGGCCACGCTCGGCGCGCTGTCCGGCGCCGTGCTCGCCCCGCTGTACGCCTGGCTCATCATTCACGGGCTGCGGACCTGGTGGAGCGGCGCCACCGGCACGCGGCTGCTCTCACTCAGCGCGGATCCTGCCCTGCTGGTGGCCGGCGCCCTGACCGGCTTGGCTGCCGCCTCGGTGGGCATCTGGCAGGCGCTGGCTCACTGGGACGCGTGGTCGCCCCGCGAATTGGCCGGAACCGCTAGCGGTCGCACGCCTGCGCGCTGGCTGTGGTCTACAGCGTGGGCCACCCTTCTGCTCGGCCTGGCGATGCCCGCCCTGGGCCTCTTCCACCTGGTGCCCGCGCAGGGAGCGTTCTTCGGCGGCGGCCTGCTGCTGCTGGTCTCCTTCCTGCTGCGCGCCTCGCTCTGGCTGCGCAGGCATTTTGTGGGACTGGAGGCGATTCCCGGCAACCGCGCGCTGGCCCGCCTGGCGCTGCGGAACGCCTCTTGGCGTCCGGGGCGCACTCTGGTCAGTCTGGCGCTGATCGCGCCGGCGGCGTTTCTGCTTTCGTCTCTGGAGGCCTTCCGCCACGACGGCGGCGGTGAGACCGGCGGCTTCGCCCTCTATGCCGAGTCCCAGTCCCCCATCATTCTTGATCCGTCGACCAAGGCCGGCGCTGAGGCGCTCAACCTGCAAGGCCTGCCGCCTCTGCGCTGGGTGCGCTTCCGTCTGCGCCCCGGCGACGACGTGAGCTGCCTCAACCTGTACCAGCCCCGCAACCCGCGCCTGCTGGGCGTGCCGGAGCAGTTCCTGCGGGAAAGCCGTTTCCGCTTCGCCGGCTCCACGGGACAGTCCGCCGAAACGAGGAAGAACCCGTGGTTGTTGCTCGAGTCGCAGCAGAACGGCGGAGTGATTCCCGCCATCGTGGACCAGAACTCCCTGGTCTACGTGCTCCACAAGCGATTGGGCGACGAGATCGAACTGCCGCGCGAAGGCGCCGATCCTGTGCGCCTGAAGTTGGTGGCGGCGCTGGAGGGCAGCCTCTTCCAGAGTGAGATCCTCATCGCCGAGAAGAACTTCACGCGCCTCTTTCCGCAGATCGCCGGACGCCGTGTCTTTCTCATCGAAGGTCCGGCCGGAGCAGCCGGCGCGCTGGAGGAAGCGCTCAGCCCCTATGGCTTCGATGCGCAGGATGCCGCCGAACGCCTGCGCGGCTACTTCCGCGTGGAGGATACCTATCTGAGCACCTTCCAGGCCCTGGGCTCTTTCGGCCTGTTGCTGGGCACCGTGGGTCTGGCGGCGGTGCTGTTGCGCAATACGTTGGAGCGGCGCAGAGAGCTGGCCTTGCTGCGGGCGGCCGGTTTCAACCGTGATGCGCTGGGCCGGTTGATCGTCCTGGAGACCGCGGCCGTGCTGGCGGCCGGCCTCCTCGGCGGGACCGTCTGTGCGGCCATCGCCGTCGCGCCCGCGCTCGCCTCGCGCGGCGCTCTGCTGCCGGTATTGAAGCTCGCAGCCTTGGCTGCTTTTATCTTCATCTTCGGCATGGCCGTCTCCTGGTTGGCTGCGCGTGTGGAGAGCCGTGCTCCACTGGCGCAGGCTCTACGTGGGGAGTAGAATCCCTGCATGGGGATGCCACTCCGCACAGCCGCCGTTTCACTTCTCATGGCCGCCTGCCTGCCCGCGGAGAACTGGCCGCAGTGGCGCGGGCCGCGCCTGGACGGCACCAGCCGCGAGACCAGCCTTCCGGCAAGCTGGACCACCACCGAGAATATCGCCTGGAGATTGCCCCTCCCTTCGCGTAGCGGAGCCACCCCCATCATCTGGGGCGACCGCATCTTTCTCAATGTCGCCGAGGAGGGCAAGCTTTACCTGTGGGCCGTGGACCGGCGCACCGGCGCGGTGGAGTGGAAGCGCCACATCGGTGACGGCGACCACAAGATCAACAAACAGAACATGAGCTCCCCCTCGCCGGTCACCGACGGCAAACTGGTGTGGGTCATGACCGGTACCGGCGCCTTGAAGTGCTTCGATTTTGCCGGCGGGGAGAAGTGGGCGCGGGACATCGAGAAGGAGTACGGCAAGTTCGGCCTCAACTGGGGCTACGCTTCATCGCCTCTTCTGGACCAGGGATTCCTTTACGTGCAGGTTCTGCACGGGATGAAGACCAAGGACCCGTCCTACATCCTGAAGATCGAAGGTGTGACGGGGAAAAACGTCTGGCGCGCCGAGCGGCCCACCGCCGCCGTGATGGAGTCGCCCGACTCCTACACCACTCCGGCCCTGGTCAAACTGGGGGACCACAACGAACTCGTCATCGCCGGCGGCGATGTGCTCACCGGCCACGATCCGGAAACCGGCAAGGAACTCTGGCGCGGAGGCGGATTCAATCCCGACAACAACCCGTTCCAGCGCATCATCGCATCGCCCGTGGTGGGCGGCGATATCGTCTACGCCCCCACCCGGGTCCGCCCCATGATCGCCTATCGCGCTGGTGGCAAAGGAGATGTCACCGCTACGCACCAGGTCTGTAAGTTCAACAACGGCCCTGATGTCCCCACCCCGGCCATCGACGAGCAGTTCCTCTACACCGTGACCGACCGCGGGGTGGTCTATGTCCTGGACCGCCTGACGGGCAAGGAGGCCTACGGCGGCCAGCGCCTCAAGCCGGGCATCTACAGCTCCTCCCCCGTGCTGGCCGACGGCAAAGTATATATTTCGAACGAAGACGGGGTCACTTCCGTCTTTAGAAGTGGACCGAAGTTTGAGCTGCTGGCCGAAAACGAGACCGGCGAATACACGTTGTCCTCCATCGCCGTCTCCGGCGGCCAGTTGTTCCTGCGTACGGCCGGACACTTGTACTGTATCGGGAAGAGACCATGAAACTGAGTGCGATTGCAATTCTGACAGCCCTCCTCTGGCTGCCCGGCTGCACGCATCATGATCGCCACCAGGTGCGGGACGACTTGCGCGATGCGGCGCATGACGTGCGCGACGCCGCTCGCGAGGCGGCGCACGATGTGCGCGATGCGGCTGCCGAGGCCAGGCGGGACCTGAAGAAAGCGGCTGAGGAAGCCCGCCACGACACGCGGCAGTCATTGGAGGAAGCGCGCCGCGAGAGCGAACGGGCCAAGCGCGAGGCGCGCGAGGCGGTGCGGGAAGCGGCGCGGGAAACCCGCCGCGCGGTCCGCGAGGCGATCAGGGAGCAGTAACCAGCCCCAGCTTGCCCCACCACGGCCGCGCCTGCGCCAGCGCCGTGTTGATGCGGGCGATGTTGGCTACCCCTTCGCCGCTCAGCCAGGACTCCAGCGCGCCGGCGCCATGGCGGGCGTACACCGGCAGCCCCCCCTTCCATGTCGCCCTTCCGCACAACACGCCCGAGAACTCCGAGCCGCACTCGGCGGCCATCTGGAGCTGCTCGACGAAGACGTCGTTGTCCACGCCGGCGCTCAGGTAGATGAAGGGGACCGCGCAAACGTCCGACGCTTCGCGCGTCAGCCTCATCGTCTCCTGGCGGCTCCAGAGAGGGCCGGGCGGGCAGGGGAACTCCACCTTCAGCAGGTCCACGCAGTAGACGGGTTGGGAAAACTCCCGCATGGCCTCGATCACCAGGCGGGGCTTTGCTGAGGCGTCGCCCAGGTCGTAGGTCAGAATCTCCAGCAGGAAGGCGATTCCGCAGCCTGCGCATTCGGCGCCCACACGCTCCACCAGCGCGCGGGTGGCGTCCATCGCCTGTGCATCGTCTCCCGGGTTGTAATACACGAGCAGTTTCGCCGCGTGCGCACCCAGCGCCGCCACGCGCCGCGCCGAGAGCCCCTCGTGGATCTGCATCCGCCGCCCCGGGCGGGACTTGTCGTAGCCGCTGGACTCATAGGCCAGGATCAGCCCGCAGTCCGGGTGGCGGGCGGCGGCGGCCGCCAGCCCGTACTCGTGTTCCAGCAGGATGGCGGAGGCGTGCGGCGTCAGGGCGCGAGAAACCTCGGTCTTGAACTCCTCCATCGATGCGGCCGGCACCTGCTCAGGCGGGACTCCCGTCAGGTCGGCTAACGTCCGGCGCAGGCCGCCGCGCTGGTCCAGGGCAGCGGCGGCGATGATTCCGGAAGGCGTGGAGAGAGCATGCAGGCGTCGGGCTTTGTCCGCCGAAAGGGGCATAAGCGGATTGTAGCGGGCCGGCGATGTGTCACGCCTTCCGCAGGCGGGCCAGCGCGAAGGCGGCCAGTCCAAAGGCCACCAGCAGGAAGATGGTCGGGGGCAGGATGAAGTAGTTGGCCGCGATGACGCTCAGCACCAGCATGCCGCCGGCGTGCATGCGGGCGACGCGCCGCAGTCCCGCGGGATCGTCCTTGAGCAGCGAGCAGGAGGTCAGCACCAGCGCGGCGATCAACAGCGGCATGGCCGCCATCATCAGGCTGAAGCCCTGATACATGCTCATGAACGAGCGTCCGTCGACGTAGTCCGGCACCACGTAGCCGTTCATGGCGGCCACCAGGGCCCGCATCTTGTCGTCGGAGGGGCTGGATATCTCCTTCAGGCTTGTCAGGTGGCCGGCAAGGTGGGCGAGGCCCATCAGGAAGAGGGTCCAGGCGGAAGCGCGGAGAGCTTTGAGGGCAGGCATCGACTTAGGTTAATCCCCTAAGGTCGCTTTTTCAAGAACTTTCAGCCAGAACTTGTCGAGCCTCGATAGAATTGTCCGTTCATGTCAAATATCCCTCGCTCCGGGAGGACTGTCATATTCGCCCGCGTTCTCATGCCCGAGTTGGCCGTCGGGAACGGGCCACCTGCGTACACTACCGCCTGGGCCTGAAAGCAATCGGACGCCCTAGCACGGCCTACTCCGGACCCGCCGTCGCGGCCGGAATCAACCTTCCCGGCTCATCATGCGACTCGTGCGACGCCAGGAACTCCGGCAGCCTCGCCTCCTGCGCCGACCACGCACTCACCGGGCAAGCTGGCGGACTTGATCGTGCTTTCATGAGGCGCCGCGACAGCGCCGCCGGAATCGGTTCATGATTCGGCGGTCTTGGTCACCGTGCTGGGAGGGAAGGTGATGTACGAAGCTGCGCAGGCGCGGCGGCGATCAGCACGCCGCCATCGAGTACCGTGCGGATCTCTGACAGCGCTGCTTTCACTTCGAGTCCGCTCGCCGGAGCGGTTTCCACGATCGAGTCCCCCGGGCTGTCATCCAGCCTTCCTGCACGGAGACGCTGCACGTGGTCCCGCAAGTCCCTTTCGATGTCAGCCGTGCTTCTGGCGAAGACCACCGGCATCAGCCCGACACAATCGGCTCCCGCCGCGCAGCGGTCGATGTATTCGTAAGCGGCGCCGCGATATCCGGGATGGGTCAGCAGGAGGTCCACCAGCGCCCAACTCTGCCCGTAAAACCGCAAAGCGTCCTCCCGCAGAGTGTAGGAATCGGAGTCCCTGGTGGCGGCGGCCAGCGCTTCCAGAGCCAGCAAGCCGCCCCGCGTGAGCCGTTTGCTCCTCATGCGGGCCGTCTCGCCGCTGACGCCGGCAAAATGCTCGGCCAGCCCTTCTTCCAGCCACAGTGGCAGGTTCCAGCCACGCATCCGGATCAGCGAGTGGACGTATTCATGCCGCAGGGAAGGGAAGTTCTCCTTCGCCAAACGGCCCAGAACGATGGTCAGGCGTCCCGGGCCGTCGACGAAGTACGCGGGTGAGAAGGAGTTCATGCGGTAAGGCTCGTACTCCCGCTCCGAGGAGAAAGCTACGATCCGCACCTGCGTCCCGGCCAATGGGAGCCGGGATGGCAGGAGACGGAAAGTACTACGTAGGCTTTCCAGCTCAACCACGGCTTCAGCAGCGCTAGCCGCCTCACCGGTGGTCAACAGCTCGAGGTTGGAGGTGGAGACTCGAATCCAGTCCGGCTCGGCTGCGCGCACGGGGCCATGGAGGAGGATTAGCCCCGCAGCGACAGTCCACGCCAGTCTGGCTCGACGCATTCCTTCGACCTCAAGGAATTCATCGGCCTAAAGGGCGATCCGTGAGAGTTGGGAATAAGCCTGAACTATCGTCTGGGGTGTGCTGCTTAGGCCCTTGGTTCTATGGTCCGAGGCAAACCTGTATCAGATCGATCCAGTGCCGGTTTGCGGCGGACAGCCGGCTACGCTTTGAACCGTGCGGCGAAGCTTTCGTAGACGCCCGGACCCTGCCGGTCCAGCCACTCGCGAGCCATGCCGGCGACCGCTTCCAGGTTGCGGAGGTACTGCGGTGAGTTGTTCATCTTTCGAAGTGCGGCAGCAACCGGCTGTACTCGCTCCCACACAATCAGGTGTTCGAGCGAGTTCTGGATGAACAGCTCCGGATGCAGCACGCCGCAGGTGACGAAGCTGGCGGCCATCTCCCAATAGCTCACCACCATCCGCCACTGGGCGTTGTTCTCCGAGCCCAGCGGGCACAGCGCCTGCCACTCCTCCACCGTCTTCACTTTGCATTCGCCCACAAACCAGGCGCGCGCTTTCCGGAGTTTCTCTTCGCGCCTTTCTTCGTACAGCCGCAGCAGCAGATTGGCGTCTTCGTAGGTAGCCGGACGGTTCCAGTCGATCTTGGTCATGGATGCGATTGTAGCCTCTTTGGTACACTCAACAAAAACCATGTCTGGGAACGAAGTATTCAACCCAAGCCCCGAGTTTTCCTCGCGCGCCCATGTCGGCTCCATGGAGGCCTATCGCGACCTCTGCCGGCGCGCCGAAGAGCACCCCGAGATCTTTTGGGCCGAGCAGGCCGAAAAGGAGATCCACTGGTTCGAGAAGTGGAGCCACGCCTTCGAGTGGCACCCTCCCTTCGTGAAGTGGTTCGCCGGCGCCAAAACCAACGCCGCCTACAATTGCCTGGACCGTCACCTGGAGACGCGCGGCGACAAAGCCGCCCTGATCTTCGAGGGCGAGCCGGGCGACCAGCGCACCATCACTTACCGCCAGCTTCACGAAGAGGTTTCGCGTTTCGCCAACGCGCTCAAGGCGCGCGGCTACAAGCCCGGCGACCGCTCCATCATCTACATGCCGATGATCCCGGAGGCCGTGGTGGCCATGCTGGCCTGCGCCCGCATCGGCGTGACGCACTCGGTCGTCTTCGGCGGCTTCTCCGCTGAAGCGCTCAAGGCGCGCATCCAGGATCTGGACGCCCACTTGGTCCTCACCGCCGACGCCGGCTGGCGGCGCGGCAAGGAATTGCGCCTGAAGGATGCCGTCGACGAGGCCCTGAAGGAATGCCCCGCCGTGCGCGACGTCATCGTCTACAAACGCACCGGCGCCGCCATCCACATGCAGGAGGGTCGCGATAGCTGGTGGCACGAACTCGAAGCCCAGGCCTCCGCCGATTGCCCCGCCGAACAACTCGACGCCGAGCATCCCCTGTTCGTGCTCTACACCTCGGGCACCACCGGCAAGCCCAAGGGCATCCTCCATACCACCGGCGGATACATCACCTACACCACCTGCACCATGAAGTGGGTGTTCGATCTCAAGGAAGACGACATCTACTGGTGCACCGCCGACATCGGCTGGGTGACGGGCCACTCCTACATCGTCTATGGGCCGCTCTCTGCCGGCGCCACCTGCCTGATCTATGAGGGCGCTCCCGACACTCCTGCCTGGGACCGTTGGTGGGACATCATCGAGCGCCACAAGGCCACCATCCTCTACACCTCTCCCACCGCCATTCGCGCGCTGATCAAGCAGGGTGAAGCTTGGCCCGGCAAGCACGACCTGTCGTCCTTACGCCTGCTGGGCAGCGTCGGCGAGCCCATCAACCCGGCCGCCTGGGAGTGGTACCACCGCGTGATCGGCAAGGGGCGCTGCCCGATTGTCGATACCTGGTGGCAGACCGAAACCGGCGGCATTCTGATCGCTCCCATGCCCGGCGCCGTGCCATTGAAGCCCGGCTCCGGCACACTACCCATGCCCGGCGTGCTGGCCGAGGTGGTCGATTTCGAAGGCAAGCCCGTGGCCGACGACGCCGAGGGCTTCCTGATCATTAAGCGGCCGTGGCCCGCCATGATCCGCAACATCTGGGGCGATCCGGATCGCTTCCAGCAGCAGTACTTCTCGCGCATCCCCGGCATCTACTTCACCGGCGACGCCGCGCGCCGCGACAAGGACGGCTACTTCTGGGTGCTGGGCCGCGTGGACGACGTGATGAACGTCAGCGGCCACAGGCTGTCCACCATGGAGGTGGAGAGCGCCCTGGTGCGGCATCCGGCCGTGGCCGAGGCTGCTGTCGTCGCCAAACCCCATGAAATCACCGGACAGGCCGTGTGCTGCTTCGTGACGCTGAAACTCGGCGACTGGGACCACCACAAGCTGGGGCTGGAGTTGCGGCAGTGGGTGGCGCACGAAATCGGCTCCTTCGCCCGGCCGGAGGAGATCCGCTTCAGCGAGTCGCTCCCGAAGACGCGTTCGGGCAAGATCATGCGGCGGCTGCTCAGGGAGATCGTGACCACCCACACGGTCACCGGCGACGTCACCACCCTGGAGGACCTGGGCGTGGTGACCAAATTGGCCGCGCAGCACGACGAGGATTAGGACGGCCCCCGCGGCGCTACTGCCGCTCCGGCGGCGGCTCCGGCTTCACCGGTGCCGGCATCTGGTCCTTGGTGAAACGCGGCAGCATCTCGTCGCGGTTGGCCAGATGCCACACGGCGGTTGCCACCACGGCGCTGGCCTTCATCACGTCGTCCGGCACAATGCGCTCGTAGGTGTCCAGATTCGTGTGCCAGGTGATGCCGAAGTATTCGATGGGGTCCTGCATCAGGCCTATGCCCGGCAGGCCGGCGGCGGAAAAAGAGGTGGAGTCCGTACCCCCTTCGCGTCGGCTCTTGGACGCCGCCGCGCCCATCACGCCCAGATCCTCAAACGGCTTCAGCGCCGCCTTCAAAACGTCGGCCGCCTCGGGCGGCCCAAACACCGACGCTCCGCGGATGCGCCCCGTGCCGGAATCCACGTTCAGATAGCCCACCAGTTTGCCGAATTCCGGCTTGGGTTCCTCGAACGTGCCGAAGTGCTCCTTGACGTAGGCCTTGGAACCGAGCAACCCCTGCTCCTCGGCGCTCCACAGGCCCACGCGAATCGTCCGGCGGGGCTTCAACCCCAGAGCTTGGATGATGCGCGCCGCCTCCATCATCACCGACACGCCGGAAGCGTTGTCGGTGGCGCCGGTGGCTGAGTGCCAGGAGTCCAGGTGGCCTCCAAGCATCACTACTTCGTCCTTCTTGTCCGTGCCGGGAATCTCGGCTACTACGTTCCAGGTGGTGTTGCCCTCGGGGTAGACCCGGTTGACGATGTTGAATTCCATCACCACTTGCTCGCCGCGGGCCAGCAGGCGGGCGGCGCGGCCGTAGTCTTCGTTGCGGAGAATCGCCGTGGGAACCGTCTTGGTTACGTCGTAGGTCCGGTTCTGGAAGGCGCGCACCATGCCGTGGACCATGCCCGCGTCGGTCACCTTCACCAGCGCTCCGTTGGCAACCAGCCACGGGTCGATCAGCGCCGTCACCTGGGCCGCGGTCAGTTTGCCAGGCTCCGGCTTGGCGGCCTGCGGCCGCTGGGGACCGCCCGGCCCGCCGCCCTCCAGGCGCTTGCGAACGGCCTCATCGTCCATGCGCTTGTTCACGGTGGCGAAACTCACCGGAACCACCACGGGCTTACCCACCATGACGATGCGGCCCTGGACGAGATCTCTGTTCGAATCCATCCACTTCTGCAACTCATCGGCGGTGGGGGAGGCCGGCGGCTCCAACAGGACCGCCCGCGCGGCCGTAGCGCCGTTGGTCGACGGGGTCCAACCCAGCACCTCAAAGACGAGGTTGTCCTTGACCGGCGCAACGAAGTGACCGCTCGCTCGTTCGTTCAACCAGCCCGGGTGCCCGAATTCCCACGGCTCCAGCTTGGCGTTCTTCAGGCCCCACTCCGTCATTCGAGCGGCGGCCCAGCGCGCCGCGGCTTCGTAGTTCGGCGAGCCTGTCAGGCGCGGGCCGTAGCGGTCAGTGAGAACCTGCAGGGTCTGCATCACCTGCGAACGTTCCAGGGCCTCCTGGCGAATCTTCGCGATGGCGTCAGCGTCGATTCGCTCCTGAGCGGTCAGAAGGGCGACGGAGAAAAGGAGGCAAGCGAGGCGCATAAACAGACAGCATACTCCGCTCTCACGCGCGGCGGAAAGGAAAGAGGGCCGCGACTCACGGCCGCGGCCCTTTGATGCTTCAGGAAATCGCCAGGCTCAGGCGCGTCTGCGAGCCCGCAGCAGGCCCACCAGCAGCAATCCCCCGGCGGTGGCCAGCAGAGTGGAAGGTTCCGGGATCTGTGCACCCCAGCCCTCCGTGAGAGTAAGATTCTGATCCGTGGCCCAGGCTTGTTGCACCAGGTTGGCGCCCGCCGTCTGCCCGCTGTCGAAGTTGACCAGGAAGAAGGCTCCCACCAGGCTGGATCCAGTCGTATCGAGAGTCCCGCCAGTGACGTTGAGCGGCAAAAGCGTGACGATCAGGTCGATGTCGAGCGGACCTGTGCTCCAAGACGAGCCGGGTCCAATGGAGAGGCCCGACCACGTGACTGTCTGGAACCACTGTGGATCGGAGAGAAAGTCCGACGCCACGCCGCCTGCCGTGTCAGTATCCCAGGTCGCGATACCGTCGCCGGCAGGGCCCAGAGAGTAGGTGATTGAAGTGATGGTGGCCGTCGCCGACGTGTTCGTCACACCAATGTTTTGTATGAAACCCGTGAGCGTGACGTCGGCGCCGACAAGTGCGGCAGAAGCCGGGATGGTAAAGAGGAGCGCGATCAGCGCCCCGATGATGAAATGTCTCAAGGTACTCCTCCAGCGGTAACACTACTTTCACGTATGATCTTCGTCGAATTACCTGAAGATCACACACAGTGTCTGCATGTTAACAACGTCGTGAGCGTTTTTCAATTTCTTTAATATGGACTTGACGGTCCTGATGCTTCGATTGACATGAAGAGTCAGCGAACGCAGTGTGGTCCCGAATCGGGCTCCGGGGAGGAGCTTTCCACCCGCTGCACTTGCCGTTTTTAGCGGCCGGCCGGACGGCGGTTGTGCGAAACCGTCGCGAGGCGGGCAGTGGAGGCCTTTTGCGAGGAGGCCCGCGAGGAGGCGCGCGCCGCGGCGGCGCGCCGCACGGGCGCGGGCGGTTCCCGCAGGACAGCGGGAATGATGAGCATCTCCCCGCTGGAGAGGGTTTCAAAGAAGGCCGCGTCCAGTCGGGAATTGGCCGAGACGATCGCGGCCGGGGCGGCCGAATATCTCCGCGCAATCAACGGCAGCGTGTCGCCCTCTGCCACGCGATGGAGCCGCCACGCGACGCGGCGCTCCGCCGGGACGGATTCCAGCGCGGCCAGGATTGAATTGCCCCTGCCCTTCGGCACGTGCACCTCGTAGCCGGCTGGAGCGGAGGACTTGAGGATGGCTGGATTCAGTTCGCGAAGCTCCGAGGCGGGGGCGTCGGCGGCGTCGGCAAGAAGGGCGATGCTGGTGGGGGCGCTCAAGCGGATGGTGTCGTAATTCTGGGGCGTGTCCTGGGAACTGAGGTCGATGCCGTAGGCCTCCGGGTTCTTGCAGACGATGGCCATGGCGAGAATGGCCGGCACGTAGTTCATCGTGTCGCGTGGCAGTGCGCGGCGCGCGCGTAGCTCCCAGAAATCGGCGTAGCCGGTGCGTTGGACGGCACGCTCGACGCAGTAGGGGCCGCAGTTGTAAGCCGCCATGGCGAGGTACCAATCTCCCATTTGAGCGTAGAGGTCGCGAAGATGGCGGGCCGCGGCGCGCGTTGCCTTCTCCGGATCCAGCCGGTCGTCGGCAAGCTTGGTCACACCCAGGCCGTACTCGGCGCCGCGGCTGCGCACGAACTGCCACATTCCGGCGGCAGCCATGTAGCTCACCGCACGAGGGGAGAAGCCTGATTCCGCCTGCGCCAGGTGGATCAGCTCCTGCGGGATGCCTTCTTCATCGAGCACCCGGGAGATCATCTCCCGGTACTTGCCGCTGCGTTTCATGCCGTACTCGATCACACGCTTGCCGCGGGGGCTGGTGAAGAAGTTAATGTAGCTCAACACAGCGTCGTTGACGGTGAGCGGCAGGGTAGAGGAGGCGGCCGCCAGCGAGGCCAGAGCCTTTCCCTTCAGTTGAGGGTCGATGGGGAAGGTGAGGTCGAGGATCTCAGGCAGCGGCGAGTGGACAAAGACGGGGCTTTCGGGGGAGACGCCTGCGCCAAGCGAATCGATGTCGTAACGGTGGATGAGGCGGATAATCTCTTCGAGCTTCTTCTCCGCCAGGCTGCGATCCGGCGCCTGCTCGGGTACATCCAGGAGCACATTGACAGCCATGTCAAACTCCCGGCGGGCTTCGGCCGGCTTGCCTTCCTGCAGGAAGAACTTCCCGGAGTGGTAGTGCCGGTCTGCTTCGCGGACCGCTCGTTGCGACTGCGAGAGCACCTCGGAGGGCTGCTCCTTGGAGGCAAGTAGAAGTGGAGGACGCAGAGAGCCAGGGACAGAGTCCTTCGGCGGTTCGGGCTCGACAGGCGCTTCATGCGCCGGACGCTTCATTCCAGCGGGAAGGAAGTGGCTGACCGCGGCGCGCCCAGGCAGAGGCTGGGCCAGCAAAGATGAAGGGAATGCAATGGCGGAGAGGGCCAGGCAGGCCAGCGTGATCCTTATTGGATAATGGCTTGAGGTCATTCCAACCTGGCGTCGGACTGCGGTATGAACCCTACATTAGTATCGACAATTGACTCTATCCCATTAGGGGAACCTGGGTCAACTATAAACAGGGCCTGAGGCGAAGCGAAACAGGGAATTGGGAGTATGCTATGAGTCGGAGGCCAAGTCGATGATTCGTCGAGGGTTGATACTTCTGCTGGCAGCGACGGGATGGTCTTGGGCCGCCTTGCCGGAGGACCGTGGCGCGGTTGGACTCTGGCAACAACTGAAGAGTCTGCAAAAGGACGTACGCGTGCTGTATCTCGTCGCGCACCCGGACGACGAGGACGCCGGCACGCTCACGATGCTGGCGAGGGGCTACGGCGCCGACGTGACACTTGTTTCGCTCACCCGGGGTGAATCCGGGGCCAATCTGATCACCGGAGACTTCTTCGACCGCTTGGGCGCCCTGCGCACGCTGGAGCACGTCCAAGCAGCCGAGCACTACGGAGTCAACCTCCGTTACACCCGTTTCACCGACTTCGGCTACTCGAAGTCCGTGGACGAAACGTTCCGGCAATGGCCCCGCGAGGAGATACTCGGCGACGTGGTCCGGTTGGTGCGGGAGCTGAAGCCCCACATCATCATTTCGCGCTGGCAGGGCACAACCCGTGACGGTCATGGCCACCATCATGCGGCCGGACTGCTGGCCCGCGATGCCTTCGCTGCGGCGGCGGACCCGGCGCGCTTCCCTCAATCCGGGATGAAACCCTGGCAGGCGCTGAAGTTGTACTGTGGCAACTGGCGGAAAGAGGACGCTGGGGTGCTTGCTGTAGACTCCGGCGTGTTTGACCCGGTACTGGGCCGCAGCTACGCCGAGATAGGCCGGGGCCCGGTCCGGCCGTGAGTTACTACGTGCTGGTGGAATCCAAGGTGAAGGCCGGGGGACCGGAGACGAGCTTCTTCGACGGCCTGGATACGGCCACCTCGCTTCCGCCGTCGCTGGAGCGGTGGGCCCGCAGCGCCCTGGACACCTTCGCGGCCGAGAATCCGCTCACCTGCGTGGAAGCGCTGAGCGGCGGGCTGCGGGAGGTGAGACGGCTGCGAGCGGGTGGCAAAGCTCCCCACCTGGCCGGGGTGGAGCAGAGGTTTGTTCGTGCCCTGGTTCAGGCGCTGGCTGTGGAATTGGAGGTTCTGGTGGAGCCGCCCGGAGGCCCTGCCGGGCAGGCGAATCCCTTCCGCGCCGCCACCACCATCCGGGCCGCCGGTCCGGGCGAAGAGGTGACCGTTTCTCTCACCCTGCACGTGCGTTCCGGCGCCAAGGTGGAGGTGCGGGGAGTGCGGCTGGTGGGAGCGCAGTCCAAGGTGCTGGCCCCAGGACGGATTCAGTTCACTGCCAGCGGCCAGACGCCCACGGCCGCTCATTGGCGGCGGGACAGCGCCCGCGAGGTGAAGTATGCATACAACGAAGAGGACGGCTTCGGCACGCCCTTGCCCAAGCCGCCGGTCAGCGTGGGGGTCGATTTGCGGTTTGAGGGGCTCGACTTTGCGGTGGAGGGCGTTCCGAAAACCAGCTTCATCGACTCTATCGGCCTGCAGCACCGCGAAGATCTGATCTACGCCCCCCCGGTGGCCGTCTCCTTCGCCGCGCAATCCGGTCTACTGCCGGCCGGCACGCGCACGCACATGACCGAAGTGCTGCTGACCAACACCACGGGAAGTTCGGCCGAAGGAGTGTTGAAACTCGAACTTCCGGCGGGTTGGAAGTCGCTTCCGGCCGAAGCCCCGTTCCGGCTCAGCCGGGAAGGGGAGCAGGACCGGGTGATATTTGCGGTCACCGCTCCCGCCGAAGTGCCGGCGGGCGAGAGTGTTCTGCGGGCGGTGGCCGATGTGAAAGGCATGCAGTGGTGGCGGGGATTTGACCTCATCAGCTACACCGGGCTGGGCTCGGTGCATCTCGATCCGCAGGCGAAATACTCGCTCCGGGTGTCCGATGTGCAGGCCGCGCCGTCGTTGAAGGTGGGCTACATCATGGGCAGCGGGGACGAAGTGCCCGTAGCGCTAAGGCAACTCGGGGCTTCCGTGGAGATGCTGAACGCAGCGTCGTTGGCGGAGGCGGAGCTCTCCCGCTTCAACGTGGTGATGCTGGGGATTCGCGCCTATGCCGCGCGGCCGGAGCTTGCCGCGCACAATGCCAGGCTGCTCGATTACGTCAACGGCGGCGGAGTCCTCATCGTCCAGTACAACACGCCCGAGTTCGACCACAACTTCGGGCCGTACCCCTATTCGATGACCGCCCGCCCGGAAGAGGTGAGCGAAGAGGACGCCGCCGTGACTGTCCTTGACGCCGGCAATCCCGTCTTCCACTGGCCGAATGAGATCCGGCCGGAGGACTGGTCCGGCTGGTTCGAGCAGCGCGGCTCCAAGTTCTTCACCACCTGGGACGAACGCTACAAGCCGCTCATCGAGACACACGACACCGGCCAGGCGCCGCAGAAAGGCGTGTGGCTCCAGGCGCGGCATGGCAAAGGGCTGTGGGTGTACTGCTCGCTGGCCTGGTACAGGCAGCTTCCGTTTGGCGTTCCGGGGGCGTTGCGCATCTTCGCCAACCTGGTGAGCCAGGGGGCGCCCGACGCGCCCTGGCGGGCGGGGAAGTAGCTCCGCCCGACGTGTCCCTCGCGGATAGCCCGGCTTGCGAATCGCCTGACGATATTCCTATTCGTACTCCTGGCGAACCGTTCCCGGCGATGATATTATTCTGATCGGATTCCTTGGCAAAGCACCACCGCGCTCCGGAACTCGACCTGCAAACCTGGAAGGAAATCGCGGGACACCTGCGCGTGCACGTTCGGACGGCTCAAACCTACGAGCGCCTGCACGGTATGCCGGTGCGCCATTTCTCGGGCACGAAAGGGCGTGTCGCAGCCAGTTCGGCCGAACTGGATGAGTGGCATCGTATGCGGTTTGCCTTGCCCCATGGGCGTGGCGTAAGCAGACGGAGGTTCATCGCCTTCGCCGGCAGCATACCTGTGGTGGGAGGCGCCGCCGGGCTCCTCCGGTGGGCTACCATGCGCCGTGAGCCAGCCGACCGGCAGCCAAACGCTCTGCCATTGCTGGCTTCGGCGCCGACACCGAGAACCATCCTGCTGGCTCAAGTGGTGGATGGAAGAATCTACGCCGGGCAAGGACAGGGCGGGCCGGCTGGGATCTACAACGGCCGCTTCGACCGGTACGATCCTTGGACAAACACCTGGACGCCTCTACCGATGCCCACGGACGCCTACGGGCGGGCAAGTGCGGCGTTCGGAGACAAGATCTATGCTCTTGGCGGCGTCGAGCATGCGGGTCCGCTGGCACGTGTGGACGCCTATGACACCCGGCGAGGCGCCTGGGCACGCTGCGCCGACATGCTTACGCCGCGCACCCATGCGGCCGCCGCCATCGTCCGCGAGAACATCTACGTCATGGGCGGCGCACACGTATTCGGCACGATATCCGGCACGCAAGCCAATGAGTGCTATCAGCCGGGCACGGACTCGTGGTTCGTCCGCCGACCCATGCCTCGTAAGCGAACCGGCCATTGCATTGCTTCGGTGGACGGCAAAATCTACGTCTTTGGCGGCACAAGTCAGGCAATTGTGTCGCATGAGGTCGACGTGTACGACCCGGCCGCGGACACATGGACTACTTTGAGAGGCCCGTGGACGAACGCCAGAAGCGCCGCGGCAGTTGCCGTGGTCGGCGAGCGCATCTTTCTTATTGGCGGCCACGATCCTACCGAATTCAGCGGCGTCGTTGACCAGTACGACCCCTCCTCTGGAATCTGGGAGAAACGTGCGCGGATGCCGTCGCCGAGATCATTTCCGGCGGCAGCCGTACTTGGCGGCATCATCTATGTGATCGGTGGCGAGAGTTCCTCTGGGCAGCTCTCGACAATGGAGACCTTCGACCCAAGCATGGGAAGCGGCCCCTGGTCGGCGCGCTTGCGCACGCCGCTGCGGCCTGCCTTAGCCAGTTACCTGCCGCCATCCCCACGGCTGGTGCCCTGAGCGGACGAGCTGAAGGGGTTTTCCTGGCCACTTCCAACACCAGTCCCACTCAAGACCAGCCCGCCGCGCCCGGCGAAGAACTTCAATGCGAACTGCGCTTCGTTTTGTAGGTTCCTCGTCAACCAAGGCCGCGCGGCTTGGCACATGCCCTGCTCAGTGAAACGTTGTTTCGCAGCGTCGACTTGGGATGCACAGACGAAAGAGTGGGATTGCTCCCATCGAAGCCACGGAGAAGTCCTACCTACCTGCCCGCCACCCGGCGCTTCGCGGCCGCCCGCCGCCACAGGACCTCGTGCAGACGGACCATCGCCATGGTGTCGAGTGCGCAGTACTTGAGGAGGGCGCCGCGGGTGGCCGCTGCGGCCGCACCGGTAACTTCTCCCCTGGCCATCCGCGCGAACCGGGCGATCGCCGTGTCGCCGCTTGCGATTGCGAGCCCCTTGTATGACAAGGCCGGCACCAGGGCCGGCAGAACCGCCTTGATCGAGAAGCTGCCGCGGAAATCAGGATGGTAGACGTGGTCCCGGATCACCGGGAGGAGATCGACAATGCGATCGAGGATCGCCTGCAGTTGCTTGGACAGGGTTGGGAATCTCGCCTGCAGGGCCTGGATGCGGGTCTTCTCAAAGCCGCTGTAAACAATGACGGAGCCCTTCTTGCCCAGTGCGCGGATCAACTCTTCAGCGAGTTCCTTCTCGCAATCCTTCTTCGGGTCGGCCAGGTACTCGCTGTGGCGGCATTCCGATTCGATGCTGTCGCGGTGGTGGATGCTGAATTGCGTCAGAACCTGCTGGTGGCAGGCGTGCCCCTTGTACAACGGCCGGACGGTGGCGACGGTTTCGAAATCCAGGTAGTGGCAGGGCCAGGGAATGCCATCCAGGACCTGCCGGAGGCCCGAGCCAAACACGGCGTTGCCGCTGAGGGCGGCATCTCTGACTCTTTCCTGACGTTCGCTGAGCTCGAGGCCGGCGGGCAGACGCGCCAAGTCGACGATGCCTTCGTCGGAGAGGCGTTTCAGCATGGACGCGCTGAGCTTCGGCAATTCCAGGACCGTGTGTTCGAGTCCTTTGCCGAGACATTGGCTGTCGAAGTAGGGACACTGGCGGCAGGAGGACACCAATGCCGCCGTGGGTGTGGCAGTCGAAAGGAGATCCTTGGCGAGGGCGCCGGCAAGGCTGTCGAATTCCTTCGCGCGCTCCCGGACCTGTTTGGTCACGTCCAGAGTCTTAAACAGCAGGTCAGGGCTGTCTCCGAACCGGTAGCTCCGCGACAACAACACGAGCGAGTATTGGTTGGCCTTGAGGCCCGCGCGAGCGGCGACCATGGCGGTATAGGCGAGGTCGTCGACGTAGTCATCCACGCTGCCGGAGTCAGCGAAGCTCGACTTGACCTCGAGAATGTGCCAGGCCTTGCCATGCCGGGTGAGGATGTCGGGCCGGGCGATGAAGGGGGCATCGACGAAAGCCGCCTCGAAGAGGGTCTTGGTAGAGGAATCAGAGAGGAGCTTCTCCGTCAGGCCCTCAGCGGTGTCCTGGTCATTGTTGGAGACAAGGCGGCCCTCCGGGAAGAGCCCGCGGGCGCGTTCGCCGATCTCCCGGCCCTGCTCCATTCGAAACAGCTCCTCCTCGCTGGCAGGTGCGGGCGCGGCACGCAGGTCCAGCCAGGCCCTGGTTCTGCACTCCAGCGATGTGAGAAACAAACTCTTGGTAATTCTGGTAGCCATTTTCCTGCTCAGGCTATTCCTTAATGGGCAGGGGGTCAAGGGTGAAGAGATGCGCGCCAAACCGGGCTTCCCCTGCGGGTGAAGGGAGGGTAGGCTCAGAGGCGAAGGAGTTGGGGCGGAGAAAGGACGGACGCCTATGACCGGGAGGATGACGGCGTTTGTAGTGGTGATGGGCTGTGCGTGGATGGCGCAGGGACAGTGGCCTCAGTGGCGGGGGGAGGGCCGGGACGGAGCCGTGACGGGCGGAGCGCGGAAGGGGAAGTGGCCGGCGGCGCCGGAACTGGTGTGGGAGAGGGAAGTGGGGGAAGGGTACTCGGGGCCGGTTGTGGTGGGGGATCGGGTGTGGGTCCATGCGCGGCGCGGCGAGAAGGAATTGGTGAGCTCGCTACGGCTGGGGAAGGGGGAGGTGATTTGGAGCGCGGAATATGAGTCGCCCTTCCAGCAGGAAAGCGTTGCGAGGCAACACGGGCGGGGGCCGTTTTCCACCCCGGCGTTGTTTGAAGGGCGGCTGTTCACCTTCAGCATCACGTCAGTGTTGACCGCGTGGGATGCCGCGGCCGGCAAGATGCTGTGGAAGCGGGAGTCAGCCAGGGAATTCGCTGCGGCCTATCCCTACTTTGGAGCCGCATCTTCACCGCTGGCATGGGGCGGAATGGTATTCGTGCACCTGGGGGGGGATGACAGGAACAGCCCCGGACAG
>JACRKW010000376.1 GCA_016215215.1 Acidobacteriota bacterium | reverse complement strand
GCCGTCGACGGTGGGCGCCGCTTTCACGCCGTTGATTCGAAGCAATGCCTGGCCGTAGCCGGTGGTACGGACCACATACTTCGCGTTAGGGTCGAGCCCCTCGTAGACCAAGGCCTTGGGCCACATGGTGACCTGCCAGGAGAGCCGCGCGCGGCTCCTGCCGTTATCCCACCACCAGAAGAGCGGCTCGCAATCCTCGCCGTCGCAGCGTTTCACGCGTGGCGACTTGGCGATGTGCCCCACGTTGTCGTAGAAACTACCGGGGCCGGGGCTCTCCCACCGGGCGAGCGCCTCCAGGCGGCTCACCTTCCCGGCCTCCGACGGCAGACCGCCGATCCTGGCGAACTCGTCTTCCAGCCACCAGCGGTTGTTCAGCGGATTGTCGATGAAGTCGAGCACGGCCCCACGCTCGGCGCCGCTGGCGTGATATTTCTCGACGCTGGTCTGCAACCCGATGGACTGGAACAGCCTCTCGCACAGCTCGACAATGCGCGCGCGCTGGGCAGCGCCCGCGGGCTGCTTCACCGCCCGGTTCAGAATCTCCATCGCCTGCGTCATGGCCGCGGCGGCGCCGCGACGCGAGGCGCCGGCGAGCGCGGCGTTGGCCTGTGCCTCCAGCTTCGTATCCTGGATGAGCCGCGCCCGGACATAGGAGTCGTAGTTGGCGCGCAGCAGGCACATCTGCCAGCGCCAGTTGCCGGCCAACTCCGGCGCGCGCTTTTCCAGACCGCGCCACTTCTGGAGCGTCGCCTCCACTGAGCCGTTGGTTTCCAGCGGGCCTCGCCAGTTTCGCTCCAGCGCCAATATTGCGTCGGCGATCTCCACCGCCAGAGCCGGAGAGAAGTTCAACCGGCAATACTCGATCACAATGTCGCGCGCGTTGCGCGCAGGGTCCCAGCCCAGCGCGCTCCAGATGGTCTTGTTGACATCGTCGTGTACGCCGTCGGAGTAAGAGATGAACCCATCGCTCATGGCGGCGTAACGGTTGTGGATGGCGGCATACTCGGCTGGCCGCGGATTCACCGCCTCGCGCCCCAGCGTTAGCGCATAGGCCTGGTCCCATTCCGGCACTTCGTACTGGCTGATCTTGTTGTGCGTCACGTCGGGATAGAGGCGAAGTTTGACGCTCGGCGGGAGCCGGCGGCGCGTCTCCGGGATGGGCGGGCTGGAGGGTCCGGCGACAATGCCGCCGAACCATTCAGGCACTTGCCGGGCGAGGTACTTGTAGACGAACTCGGACTTGGCCGCGTCGAAGCCCTGCATGGAGAGCCACACTTTGGCCTTCGGGTGCACGGGCTGCATGTGCCGGGCGATCTCCTCAAGAAACGGCAGTACCAGTTCAGGGGGATTGCTGCCGGGGTCGCCGCCGGGCACAAAGACACCGGCAAGCACCGGCGTGTCCCGGAAGAACTCGTCGAAGCCTGCCAGCAGTTCGGCACGGCGCTTGGCGTCTTTCAGATCGAATGCGGCCGGCGTCCATACCCAGTAGTCGAGGCCGTAACGGCGGCAGATCTCGCCCATAGCGCGGTTCATCTCGCGGCGCGGCACCTTCATCAGCGGATTGTTGCGGTCGTCCTGGAATGGGATGTTCTCGACGCTGTTGACGCCGAACAGCGCCAGCTCGCGGATGTACTGCTCAAACTGCGCCACCGTCCAGGCGTCCCAGGAGTTCGCCGTCGACCTGTATCCCAACTGGTGGCCGCGAATCGGGGAAGCCGGCGACGTGGTCACGTTCAACGGCGCTCTCAGGCTGATAACGCCCTTGCCCCACTCCACCTGGCGCAACAGGTGGCCCACTCCGTACAGCGCTCCGCGCGCGTCGGCGCCCACCACCCAAACCACGGGCGCCGCGCCGCCCTGATCGAGCAGGAGCCGGAAGCCTTCGGCCTTCGCGTTGGACGCAGGCACGGGGCGGCCCCACGCAGGCACTTGTCGGGAAGAGGTGATCGCGATGACCGGACCGCTCGCGGGCCAGCTCTCTGATACGGGCAGGCGCACCGACGTGCGCCGTTCCAGTTCCTCCACCAGCACTGCGGCGGCTGTCTTTTCCGGCCCGGGAATCTCGCCCGGACGTACGACCACCACGGCCTTACTGAAGTCGACAGGCGCGCCGCTCGCGGCGCGGAAAGTGATGAAGATGGCTGCTAGCGTGATGTGAAGCCGCATGGCTTCACATGTATCACACGTCAGCCTTTGACCACGATGTTGATCAGCTTGCCGGGAATCACCACGGTCTTGACGATCTGCTTGCCGGCGATGTGGGCCTGCACCTTCTCGTCACCCAAAGCAGCCTGTTCCTGCTCTTCCCTGGTGGAGCCGTGCGCCGCGGTGATGCGGCCGCGCAGCTTGCCGTTGACCTGCACCGGAATCTCCAGCGCCTCCTCGCGGGCCAGATCCGCGTCAAACGCCGGCCAGCGCTGCTTGAAGACCGGTCCGGTGTGGCCGGTGACTTCCCACAACTCTTCGGCGGCGAACGGCGCGAAGGGGGCCAGCAGCAGCACCAGGGTAGATGCGCATTCCCGCCGGACGGCGGCCGACATGGACGTCTCGCAGGCCTGCAACTCGTTCATCAGCTCCATGAGGGCGGCGATGGAGGTGTTGAAGTGCCAGCGGTTGTCGAAGTCCGACGTCAGCTTACGGATGGTCTGGTGCAGCTTGCGCAGGGCGCGCGCGTCGCCGGCGCCGTCGCCTTCGCTGGCGTCCGCATTGCGCGTGACCCATTTGTAGAGGCGCGTGAGGAAGCGATATTGGCCCTCAACGCTGGACTCGTTCCAGTCCATGTTCTTTTCCGGCGGCGCGGCGAAGAGCGTGAACAGGCGGCAGGTGTCGGCGCCGTACTTCTCCACCATTTCGTCGGGGTCCACAATGTTGCCCTTCGACTTCGACATGGTCTGGCCGTTGAGCTGCACCATGCCTTGAGTAAACAGGTTCTTGAAGGGTTCGTCGACGCTCACCAGCCCGATGTCGCGCATCACCTTGCACCAGAAGCGCGAGTAGAGCAGATGCAGAATGGCATGCGTCACGCCGCCGATGTACTGGTCCACCGGGAACCACGGCTTCACCGCAGCGGGATCAAACGGCAAGGCGGTATTCTGCGGGTCGACATAGCGGAAGAAATACCAGGACGAGTCGACGAACGTATCCATGGTATCGGTCTCGCGTTGCGCCGCACTGCCGCATTTCGGGCAGGAGGCATTGAGGAAGCTCTTCAGGTTGGCCAGCGGAGACTTGCCCCGTCCGGTGAACTCGACGTCCGGAGGCAGCACCACCGGCAGTTGGTCGTCCGGTACAGGGACCACGCCGCAGGCCTTGCAGTGGACCACCGGGATGGGCGTACCCCAGTAGCGCTGGCGTGAGACGCCCCAATCCTTGAGCCGGTAGGTGATGGACGCTTTGCCGAAACCCTCGCGCTCGGCCTTCTCCGACATGCGCCGTCGGCCTTCCTCGCTGGTGAGGCCGGACCACTCGCCGGAGTTTTCCATCACGCCGTAACCGGTGAAGGCTTCGGCGGGATTGACGGCCAGTTCGCCATCGGCGGGACGGATGACGGGCACGATGGGAATCGAGTACTTCGTGCAGAACTCGAAGTCGCGCTCATCGTGCGCCGGCACTGCCATGATGGCGCCGGTGCCATAGCCCCAAAGCACAAAGTTGCCCACCCAGATGGGGATCTCCGCGCCGTTGTAAGGATTCACGGCCGTGTGTCCGGTGAAAAAGCCCTCTTTCACGAGGTTCTCCGGGTCTTTGCGGCCCTGGTCGTCGACCATGGCCTTGAGCCGCGCGGCCAGCTCGCCCTGGCACAGCCGGCGGGAGACGGGGTGCTCCGGCGCGAGAATCACGCACGTGGCGCCGTAGATGGTGTCGACGCGGGTGGTGAAGACGCGGATCTTCTCCTCCGAGCCTTTCAGGCCGAAGTCCACCTCTGCGCCTTCGCTGCGGCCGATCCAGTTCCGCTGCATGGTGAGCACCATGGAGGGCCACCCGGCCTCGATCTGCTTCATGTCGTCGAGCAGTTGCTCGGCGTAGGCGGTGATGCGCAGGAACCACTGGTCCAGCTCGCGCTGCTCCACCGGAGTCGTCTCATGGCGCCAGCAACAGCCGTTCTCCACCTGTTCGTTGGCAAGCACTGTGGCGCACTCCGGGCACCAGTTGACCAGCGACGTCTTCCGGTAGGCCAGCCCGCGCTCCATCATCCGCAGGAAGAGCCACTGGTTCCAGCGGTAGTATTCCGGCGTGCAGGTGCTCACTTCGCGGTCCCAGTCGTAGGCGAAGCCCATGCGCTGGAGCTGCTTCTTCATGTGGGCGACGTTGGAGACCGTCCATTCAGCCGGATGCCGCTTGTTCTTGATGGCGGCGTTCTCCGCCGGCAGGCCGAAGGCGTCCCAGCCCATGGGGTGGAGCACATCGTAGCCGCGCATCCACTGGTAACGGGCCAGCGTGTCGCCGATGGAGTAGTTGCGGACGTGGCCCATGTGCAGGCGGCCGCTGGGGTAGGGCAGCATCTCCAGCACGTAGTACCGTGGCTTCGATCCGTCGTCGTCGGCCTTGTAAAGCGAACGGTCGGCGCTCCAGCGCCCGCTCCATTTCAGCTCGATTTCCTGGTGGTTGTAGGGCTTTTCCGGCATAGCGATTTCAGGGCGTCCACATTGCGCTGGTCGTCGCCGGGTTCGTCGATGGGCGTCTCCAGCACGAAGGCCTTGCTCCGCAACTCCGGATGGTTCAGGATCCGGCGGAAGCCTGCCAGGCCAATGCGTCCTTCTCCTATGTTCGCATGGCGGTCGAGGCGGGAGGCAAGATCGCCCTTGGAATCGTTGGTGTGGATGACGGGGACGTTCTCGAGTCCCAACACGGAGGCTGCCTCCCGTACGGTCTGATCCAGGCCTTTCGCCGTGGAGACGTCGTAGCCGGAGGCGTACAGGTGGCAGGTGTCCAGGCAGTAGCCGATCTCAAAGGGCAGCTTGCCCTGTGCCAACTCGCGGATCCGGCGCAGTTCTTCGAGCGAACGGCCGATGGTGGCGCCGGCGCCGGCCGTGTTTTCCAGCAGGAGCTTGAATCCCTTCGGCTTCAGACCCTTGGATGCGGCCTGGAGGGAGCGCACCAGCGTGTCGATGCCGGATTCCAGCGTGTGGTCCTTGGCGCTGCCGGGGTGCATCACCAGGTACTCGGCGCCGATGGCGAACGCACGCTCGAGCTCACCCCGGAAGGCGGCGATGGATTTCTCGCGGATGACCTCATCGGCCGAGGCCAGGTTGATCAGGTAGCTGTCGTGTATGACCAGCGGAGCCAGGTCGTGGGCGGCGCGGAATTCGCGCATCTCGCGAAGTTGCTCGCCGGAGGGCATCGCGGCGCGCCACATTCGCGGGCTGGCTGAGAAGATCTGAAAGCAGTTGGCGCCGAGTTCCAGAGCCCTTTTCGCGGCGTTGACCAGCGCTCCTGAAGTGGAGCAATGTATACCAATGCGCATTGAATCAGGGTAGCGCGCCGGCCTGTCAGCTCGCCGCTGCGATGATTTCGGCAATCTGTGCGCGAAGGACCGTGGCATCCGTCGTCGCGATCCGCCAGACCACCTCGACATCGATGCCCAGGTAGTCGTGAATCAGGACGTCTCTCAGCCCAGCGATGCGCCGTCACGCTATCTCAGGATGGAGGTCGCGGAATTCAGCCGGCAATCGTTTGGTCGCCTCGCCCACAATCTCCAACTGACGGATAATGCCATCCTGCCATTGCGGTTCCGCCATGTATCGCTCGTGGCCAACGGCTGCATAGAGCAGGACACGATCGAGCGCATCACGAATGTGCAGCAGGTAGACGAGGTGGCCTTTCAAAACGGTACGGCCTCCCGCAACACCTGTTCACGCAGGTACGGGCTGATCGCCATGGGCGTCAACACGTCCACTCTTCGTCCCAGCAAGTCCTCGAGATCCTGTTTGACGGCGATGACATCGAGAAGACTGCGATCCGGAGCGAGGTCCACCAGCAAATCGATATCGCTGTCGGCTCGAGCATCACCTCTGCCGACGGAGCCGAAGACGCGCAGGCGCATCACGCCGTGGCGTGAGGCGACCTCGCAGATCTCCTTGCGGTGTGGTTCGAGAATCTCGTTGATGCTCATAGAGGGCATTCCCAGTGAGCCGTGCCCCCGGGCCGGATGCAATCGTCGCTTGCTGGGATCTCAGTTCAGGTGCCGGATCTCAAACCCCACCGTCGCGGCGTACTGCTTGCCGCCGGTGGTGGCAAGCCACGCCTCCGCGGTGTAGCGGCCGGCGGGCAGGGGGCGGTCGGCGGTGGCGAGGGGGATGGAGACCAGCCAGTTCCGCTCGCCACTGAACCTCTCCGTGCGCAATGCCTGGGTGAAGCCTTGCCCATCGGACCACTGGTAGACCGTGCGGCCTTCGGCGTTGCGGATGACCACGTCGTAGGTCTGTCCGGAGCCGAATTGCAGCTCGATGGGGGCCCCGGTGGTATTGCGCAGCGTGAATCGGGCAGCAAGCACGGGAATGGCCTGCCGCGGATTGACGGGAGGCATCAGGTTGGCCGTGTAGACGGCGCGGTCCAGCGAAAGCGCGAATGAGAGTTCGGGGGCGGCGATCATCGTCGCCGTACCCAGGCGCGCGTAGACCAGGTCGAACACACGCGGACCGGCGATGGTCTGCATGCTGCGGCGGAGAATGCCGACCGACGGCAGGAAGTAATCCGACTCGACGCCCGCATCGGCACACTGCGCCGTGGCGTAACGCACCAGTAGGCCGTAGTTGAACTCCCCAACCGGTCCGGCGTACTTCGCCTCGCGCGATTCGAGGTGACTCGTGGAGTTGCACGGGTCGACCCCCGTGGACGCGTCGGATGCGACCGTGTCGAGCCACATCTTCTCACTCCGGCTCTCCGCGTCCCACATCAGGATGCGGCCTTCGGCATCCTTGCGGAGCCAGACGCGCGGCTGGGAAGGGAATCCGGAGACAAGATAGTACTCATTTCCGGCGAATACTACCGGCGGCGCGACTTCAACGGAAAAGCCGCCGGACGGCCCCTTGTACGTCCACTGATTCCCGGCTTCCAATGGCAAGTAATCAGTTTGCGCCCAAATTCCACAGGCGAAGAAAAGGCTAAGAATAGTAGTTTTTGTTCCAGGCATGGCGTCTCAACACTTCCACTATGGGGGCCGGGAGGCCTCCTCTCTCAGAGACGGCCAGATTGGCCTCCACGTTCCGTACTTTTCTCATGCCGGGAATTACGGTCGAAACGGCCGGATGGCTGATGCAGAAGCGGAGGGCCGTTTCGGCGAGGGGTTCCCGGTGGCCCGCGGCTTCCAGGTCAGCGCGCAGGGCGTTTACCCTGTCAAACACCTCCTGGCGGCGGTTGTCGCGGAAGTAAAAGGCGCGAAACTCGGCCGGATCGAATTCGGCGTCGGGCGTGATCGCGCCGGTGAGCGCCCCTTCGTCGAGCGGCACGCGCGCCAGCACGCCGATGTTCAACTCCTGGCAGAGCGGATAGAGGTTCGCTTCAGGGCTCTGGTCGAAGATGTTGTGGATCACCTGGACCGTGTCGATCAGACCGGTGCGGCATGCTTCGATGGCGCTGCCGGGTTGGTGGTCGTTGATCGATATGCCCCAGTGGCGGACCTTGCCCGCCTGTTTCAGGTCCTGGATGGCGCGCCGCCACTCCTCGCGCGCGATCCACTCGTGGTTCCAGACGTGGAACTGCTGCAGGTCCAGCGTTTCCACGCCAAGGTTCCTCAGCGACGTTTCGGTGCACTCGACAATGTAGTCGTACGGGAACACGTCGTCCAGCCCGATGCCTTCGCGGGCGGGCCAAAGCCGGTTCTTTGGCGGAACCTTGGTGGCGACATAGGCCGTGGCGCCGGTCTCCTTCAGAGTGCGGGCGATCAGTTGCTCGCTGTGCCCTTCGTTGTAGGCCAGCGCGGTGTCGATGAAGTTCAGCCCAAGCTCCAGCGCTCGCCGCAG
>JACRKW010000350.1 GCA_016215215.1 Acidobacteriota bacterium | reverse complement strand
TGTCACAATGGTAAGAGACCCATGTCGCGCAAACGAGTTGAGTGGAAGATCAAGAACGAGGTGTGGCGCTTAGGCGAGCGCACGCTGATTGCCGGCGTTATCAATGTGACGCCGGATTCGGAGATGGGCAGGTACGAAGACCCGGACCGGGCGTTCGTGCGGGCGATGGAACTGGTGGACGAGGGCGCGGACATCATCGAGATCGGCGCGGAGAGCGTACGGCAGGGCTCGAAGCGAATCTCCGAGGCGGAGGAGTTGCGGCGACTGGTGCCGGTGCTGAAGCGGCTGAGGAGCAAGATCGCCCTGCCGATCTGCGTGGAAACGTACAAGCCGGCGGTGGCGGAGAAGGCGCTGGAGCACGGCGCAACGATCATCAAAGACCCGACGGGCCTGACGCTGGAACAGGATCTGGCCAAGGTGGCGATGAAGCACGACGCGGGCTTCATCCTGCAACACACGCGCGGCACACCAGAGACGTGGGCCAAACTGGGCGGATTCAAGGACCCGGTGGGGATCATCCTGGCGGAGTTGAACGCGGCGCTGAACCGGGCCGCGCGGGCGGGCGTGCAGCGGGAGAGGCTGGTGGTGGATCCGGGCCTGGGTATGGGCAAGCGCAAGGAAGCCAACAGCGAGATTCTGAGCGGGCTCGACGAGTTCAACCAGTTCCACCTGCCCGTGCAGGTGAGCCCGTCGGGCAAGCAGTTCGCGGCGGCGATTCCGCTGGAGCCGTGCGACGCCACTACCATCGCGGCGGCGACGATGGCGGTGTTGCGCGGCGCGCACATCCTGCGGGTGCACGACGTGGCGGCGGTGCGGCCGGCGGTGCTGATGGCCGACCAGGCGCTCCAAGGCTGAGCGTGACACGACGAACCGCACTCGCCATCTTCGGCGCCTGGCGGGCCGCCGCCGCGCAGAAGCGCATCGCGATCCGCGGGATGTACTCGCATCCGAAGGCGTTCTGGGACCGGGGCGCGAAGCTCGACGACTACGGCGTGACCGCGCTGTTTGTCCACGGGGGCTCCATCACTGCGGAGTTGCTGGCGCGGGCCGGAGCGGAGGGCGCGCGGGTGTTCGCCGAATTCGCGACGCTGAACGGCAAGGGATACGTGGAGAAGCATCCGGAGGCGTGGCCGGTGAACGAGCGGGGCGAAAGGGCGCCGGCGGCGACGTGGTTCCTGGGGGCGTGCCCCACCGAGCCAGGCTTCCGCGCCCTCCGCATGAAGCAGCTCGAGGAGTTGCTGGAACGCCGCGCGGTGGCGGGCGTGTGGCTGGACTACTTCCACTGGCACGCGCAGTTTGAAGATCCGCATCCGATTCTGCCGGAGACCTGCTTCTGCGAAAGTTGCCTGGCGGCGTTCGCCGCGCGAACCGGCGTACGGGCGCCGCAGGGAGAGACGGCGATGCGGGCGCGATGGATTCTGGAGCGGCACGAGAGAGCGTGGCGGAGGTGGCGCGTGGACGTGCTGCTGGACTGGGCGCGCGAGGCGAAGGCCGTGGTGCGCAGGGTGCGCCCGTCCGCGCTGCTGGGCGTCTATCACTGTCCATGGACCGATGAGGAGTTCGGCGGGGCGAGAGAGCGCATCCTGGGACTGGACCTGAAGCAACTGGCCGGCGTGGCGGATGTGCTGTCGCCGATGGTCTATCACGGAAGGATGGAGCGCAAAGCGGAGTGGGTGGGGGATTTCGTGGCGTGGCTTTCGCGGCGCGTGGGCAAGCGCTGCCGGATCTGGCCGATTGTGCAGGCGCAGAGCGAGCCGCGAGAGATCACGGCAGACGAGTTTGAGCGCGTTCTGCGGTTGGGCGGCGGAGGCGGCGCGACGGGGGTGATGATGTTCACGGCGCAATCAGTGGCCGCGGACGGGGCGAAGATGGATGCCATGCGGCGCGTATACGGCGAGTGGGGATCGCGATAGCGGGCAGGCGGCGCGGTCGCTTATAATTGTGACCATCAGATAAGGAGGCTTGCGAAGGGATGCACGCCACCCCCACCGTTCCGTCCGTGTCGGCGGAGCAAAACGGCTCGCTCCATGCGAAAGAGCGGGTAGTGAACGATTTCAGTATTCAGGTTGCGACGGTCAATGGATCGGGCAGCCAAACCGCCAACAACGTTCTGATGCGCACCATCTTCCAGATGGGCGTGCCCGTATCGGGCAAGAACCTCTTCCCCTCCAACATCGCCGGGCTGCCGACGTGGTTCACCATCCGGGCCAGCAAGGAAGGCTACATCGGGCGCAAGAAGGAGATCGACTTCTTCGTGGCGATGAACGCCGAAACGGCGCAGGAGGACGCGCTGAAGCTGGCGCCGGGCTCGGCGCTGGTGTATGACGAGCCGCTGAAGCTGAACGAGCTGAGGAGCGACCTGCACTTCTACGCAGTGCCGTTCGACAAGCTGGTGGGTCCGGTGTGCCCCGAGGCCAAGCTGCGAAAGCTGGTCAAGAACATGATCTACGACGGCGTGGTGGCGCACCTGCTGGGGCTGGACCTGGAAGAGATGCGCAAGGCGCTGTTCAAGCAGTTTGGCGCGCGCAAGAAGAAGGCGGCGGAGCTGAACTGGGGCGCGGTGGCGGCGGGCAAAGAGTACGCCGAAAAGAACCTGACCAAGACCGATCCGTTCTGGATCGAGCCGATGGACCGCACGGGCGGCAAGCTGATCATCGAAGGCAACACGGCCGCCGCCCTGGGGTGCCTGTTCGCCGGGGTGACGGTGCTGACGTGGTATCCCATCACGCCTTCGTCGACACTGGCCGAGGCGCTGATCAGCTACCTGGGACGGTTCCGCCGCGAAGCCGAAACGGGCAAGGGCACCTACGCGGTGGTGCAGGCTGAGGACGAGCTGGCGGCGGTGGGCATGGCGATTGGCGCGGGCTGGGCCGGCGCGCGCTCCATGACGTGCACGTCGGGGCCTGGCGTGTCGCTGATGTCGGAGTTCGTCGGGCTGGCCTACTACGCCGAGATCCCGACGGTGATCATCGACGTTCAGCGAGTTGGGCCCTCCACGGGCCTGCCGACGCGCACCATGCAGGGCGACATCATGAGCAACGCGCTGCTCTCTCACGGCGACTGCAAGCACCCGGTACTGTTCCCGTCGTCGCCGGAAGAGTGCTTCACGATGGCGCAGGAGTGCTTCGACCTGGCCGAGCGCTTCCAGACGCCGGTGTTCATGAACATGGACCTGGACCTGGGCATGAACAACTGGATGTCGGATGCGTTCCCCTACCCGGAGAAGCCGATCGCTCGCGGCAAAGTGCTCACCGCCGAGGACCTGGACCGGCTGGGCGGCTTTGCGCGCTACCAGGATGTGGACGGCGACGGCGTGGCCTACCGCACGCTGCCGGGCACCAAGCACCAGCAGGCGGCCTACTTCACGCGCGGCACGGGCCACAACGAGAAGGCCGTGTACAGCGAGCGCGAAGACGACTGGATCCACAACATGGACCGGCTGGCGCGCAAGTTCGAGACGCTGCGTCACCAGATTTCGGCGCCGCTGGCGAGCGACAAGCCGGGCGCCAAGATCGGACTGGTGTCGTGCGGCACGTCGCGCTGGGCGATGGAAGAGAGCTCGGACCAACTGAGCCGCGAGTACGGCACCGAGGTGAGCTGGCTGCGGCTGAGGGCCTATCCGTTCGGCGACGAGCTGGCGGCGTTCATCGACCGGCACGAGCGCGTGTACATAATCGACCAGAACCGCGACGCGCAGTTGCTGGGGCTGATGCGGCTGGACCTGGACGCGGCGCGCGTGGCCAAGCTGCGTAGCGTGCGCTACTACGGCGGCCTGCCTCTGGACGCGCGCACGGTGACCGATGAGATCGTCATGCAGGAGGGCCTATGAGCGCCGCACCCGCGCCTCCGAAGAAGACCAACCACATCGGGTTGGAGGTATTAAACTACCGCGGCGGCAAAACCACGCTGTGCGCCGGCTGCGGCCACAACGCGATTACGGAACGGCTGATCGACGCCTTCTGGGAGATGGGCGTAGAGCCACACCAGGTGGCCAAGATGTCAGGCATCGGCTGCTCGTCGAAGACGCCGGCCTACTTCCTGAGCCAGAGCCACGGCTTCAACGCCGTACACGGCCGCGCGCCGGCGGTGGCCACCGGCGCGCTGCTGGGCAACCACCAGATGCGCTGCGTGGTGGTGAGCGGCGACGGCGACACGGCCAGCATCGGGCTGGGGCAGTTCATGCACATGCTGCGCCGCAACGTACCGCTGATCTACATCATCGAGAACAACGGCGTCTACGGGCTGACCAAGGGACAGTTCTCGGCCACGGCGGACGTCGGCGCGAAGCTAAAGACCGGCACGGTGAACGAGTTGCCGCCGATCGACTGCTGCCTGGCGGGCATCGAGTTGGGAGCGACGCTGGTGGCGCGGTCCTTCAGCGGCGACAAGCGGCAGCTTTCGGCGATACTCCGAGCCGCCATCGCGCACAATGGGCTGTCGGTGATCGACATCATCTCGCCCTGCGTGACGTTCAATGACCACGAGGGCTCCACCAAGTCCTATGCCTACATGAAGGACCACGAGGAGCCGCTGCACGAACTGGATTTCGTGCCGGGCTTTTCCGACATCGAGGTGGAGATCGCCGAGGGCGAATCCAGAGTGGTGGAGCTGCACGACGGTTCGAAGCTGCTGCTGCACAAGCTGGAGCACGATTACGATCCAACCAGCAAGATCCACGCGCTGGAGGTACTGCACGAATCGACGCAGCGAAACGAAGTGCTGACCGGGATCATCTATATAGACCGCGGCAAGCAGACGCTGACCGAGATGCTGGACATTGTGGACGAACCGCTGGCCACGCTGGCCGAGCACAGGGTGCGTCCTTCAAGAGAGGTGCTGGAGCTGATCAACGAGGAGTTTCGTTAGAGCCATGAAGCCAACAGCCAAGATCGGGTCCCTGCTGGGCTCCAAGGGGGGCGCCGTTTACGCCATCGAGCCCGCAGCCACAGTGTTCGACGCCATCCGGATGATGGCCGACAGGGGAGTGGGAGCGCTGCTGGTGATGCGCGGAGACGCTCTGCTGGGCATCATCAGCGAGCGCGACTACACGCGCAAGGTGATTCTGCAGGGCCACTCGTCCAAAGAGACGCGCGTGGAGGAGATCATGACTTCGGATGTGCTGACGGCCACGGTGGACCACACCGTGGAGGCCGCCATGCACCTGATGACCGACCGCCACGTGCGCCACCTGCCGGTGATGGACGGCGCGCGCGTAGTGGGCGTGGTCTCCATCGGCGACCTGGTGAAGTGGACGATCTCGGCCCAGGAAGAGACCATCGCCCACCTGACCAACTACATCGCGGGCAGCTACTAGAGGCCTGCTCGCTAGAGCCGCTGGCAGCGCGGGCAGAGGTGTGTGCCGCGCTGGGCGACGACGATGCGGCGGATCTGTGAGGCGCAGTGCGGGCAGGGTTCGCCGACGCGGCCGTAGACGCGGTGGAAGCGCTGGAAGCCGCCCGAACGGCCCTGGGCGTCGACGTAGTCCGAGATGGACGAACCGCCGGCGGCGATGGCTTCCGCCAGAACTTCCACGACGGCGGCGTGCAGGGATTCGGCACGCCTTTTGCTGAGATGGGACGCTTGAGCGCGCGGGTGGATGCCGGCGCGAAAGAGGGCTTCGTCGACGTAGATGTTGCCCAGGCCGGCGATGAACGCCTGATTGAGGAGCAGCGGCTTCACGCGGCCGCGGCGGGCTTTCAGGCGCTCGGCGAAGGTGCGCGGGACGAGGTCGAAGGGCTCGGGTCCGAGGCGGGCGACGTTCGGCGGGAGCGCCTTGCTCCAGGACAGGCGGCCGAACTGGCGTACGTCGTCGAACAATAGAGTGGCGGAGTCGAGTTCCAGGATGGCACGAGTGAACTTGCCGGGCGGGGCGTCGAGCAGGAGCTTGCCGGTCATGCGCAGATGGACGCAGAGGACGCCGTCGTCGAGGTCGAATACGATGAACTTGCCGCGTCGGCGGAGAGCGTGGATGAGGCGGCCGGTGAGATGCGCGGCCAGGGCTTTCGACCGCCCCGCGGCGGCCAGCGGAGAGAGGATGCGGGCGTCGATGATGCGGCGTCCGGCGACATGGGGCGCCAGGGTGCGGACGATGGTTGCGACCTCAGGCAGCTCAGGCATCAACGAAGACGTCCTCCCCTTGGATGACGACGGGGAAGCGCTGGAGTTCGATGGCGGGGTTGTAGTCGTAACAGCCGGTGTCGCAACGGAACTCCCAGGCGTGCCAGGGGCAGATGAGGCGGCCATCGACGAAGTTGCCCTGCGACAGGGGGCCGTTGCGATGGGGGCAGCGGTCGGCGAAGGCGTGGATGGTTCCGTTGTGGTTGCAGAGGACGAGGTGGGTGCCGCCGGCGGCGCCGGTGATCATGACGCCGGGACCAAGGTCAGACAGGGCAGCGATGCGGATGAGGGCCATCGAAGCCATGGTGGCACGAAGCGGGTGCGGGGGAGTGAGTGGCGCCGGCCGCGGGCGCCGATGTTAGAATGGAGGCAAGGGCCACCCTAGCTCAGCTGGTAGAGCGGCTGATTCGTAATCAGCAGGTCGCCGGTTCAATCCCGGCGGGTGGCTCCAGCTAATCCTCGCCCCGTCAAACAGACGCGGGCGCTTCCCCAACCCCTCCGAAAATGGCGCTTCCGGCACTGTGACCAGATTTGTGCCCACCCTGTGCCACAGGGCATGTGCGGTTGGACCTGGACGAAAGCCTCGTAACCCTAGCTCTTTGACGTTGCGGCCCCATAATCGGAGTGATGCACCGAGCTCCGACAGAGTTCGCAGGATCGCTAACCGACCTCTTCGATCACGAACTGGCAGCCGTGCTGCCCACCGTCAAGTGCGTCAACCAGTTCGACCTTTGGATGAAACAGTACTGCGCGGAACCAGATCCGGTGTTTGTGGTCCGAGGTGTCCGGGGAACGGCACGGTGCAATCAGTACACCACGCGTGATGGTACGCGTTTTGT
>JACRKW010000349.1 GCA_016215215.1 Acidobacteriota bacterium | reverse complement strand
GTTCTCAGCGCGGGCGATTGAGGCCGAGGCGTGGACGGCGGCGCACCAGGGGTGCGTCTCATCCATGACGGAGATCCTGAGGACTGCGCCGGACTCGCTGGACTGCCGCTTCGTCTTCGCGCAGGCTGCGCGCGGCGATCTCATCGCCCCGGGCATCCTGGAGCGCAGAATCAAAGATCTTGGGGCGGCCATCGCCGGGCTGCTGCATGCGCTGGATCCGGAAGTGGTGATCCTCGGCGGTTCCATCGCAGAAGCGGGTGCGGCGCTGTTTGAACCCCTACAGCGCGAGGTGGACTGGCGCGTCAAAGGCCTGCTGAAGCGCAGCGTGCCACTATTGCCGAACGGCGTAGCCGACACCTCCGGCGTGGTGGGCGCGGCGGGCTTGGCCCACCTGGCGGCACGGCGAGGGGCCGTGTGAATGCCAGTCACTCTTCCGCCCAGCACCACCGAGGTCAAGTTTCAGCACGGCCGGATCATCGCGCTGGAGGCGGGAGATCCGGGCGCATTCGTCGTCATCCGCGACCGTGAGGGCCGTCCGCTGCGGCGGGTCCAGGCCGGTGCTGGCGTCGGGGGACTCCGCAGGGCCGAAGTGCGCGACTTTGCGCTGCAAGCCGATCAATCGCTGACTGTGGCTCTGGGCGTGGCGTTTTCGATGGGGAAGACCTCGCGGGTGCTGGCCGTTTACCCACAGCGCGGGGAGGCGCGTTTTTCGGGTCTCGACGATGTGATGTGCACGAAGCTGGCTGTAGACGAACTGACCGGCGCTTGGTGCTTGGGGCCAGGGCAGGACGACTCCTTGCTGCACCGTGTCAGCGGGCCTGCCGAGGGGCCGTGGAGCCTGCTGGCACGCCGCAGATTGCCGCTGGTTCCCAACCCGGCCGGAGAACACCGGGAGGCCTTTGAAACCGGACCGGCCGGCGTGCCTGCGTTGATGAACGCGGCCCCGGGACGGTTGCTGGCCTGGCTGCCGAACGCCGTCGCGTTACTGGAAATAGACGTCGTGACCGGTCGCGGAACGACGTGGCGGATACCCTTTGGTGTGGGGGGCAGGAGCATGCTCACCTTCGCCTGCTCCGGCAGAGGCGTCTACGGACTGCTGCCTGCCCGTGGGCCCGGGGAGCCCGAGAGACTGTCCACAGCATACGAACTATGCGCCCTGGATCGTGCCAGCGGAGAGTTCCGCCCGGTGGGTGGCCGGGCGCGCTTTGCCCGCGGAGCGTCCCTGGCAGGAATGGACGGTGAACAGGCCGTGGTCTGGGATCGCGCACGCAGGCGGCTGGAGTGGATTCGGACACCGGGGGGCACGGAGTATCATGAAAAGGAATGACCGAGGCCTCGCCAATTCCTGCGTCGGCCGACTGCGCGCGAAAGCTCGCGCAGTTGGAAGCGTCCCTGGGCGAGGTGATTCGCGGCAAGAAGGATGTCATCCGTCTCTCGGTCGTGTGCCTGCTCTCACGCGGCCACCTGCTGATTGAGGACGTGCCGGGCGTCGGCAAGTCCACCCTGGCTCATGCCCTGGCACGCTCGGTGGAGTGCGGCTTCCACCGGCTCCAGTGCACTGCCGACATGCTGCCCGGCGACATCCTGGGCGTCACCGTGTACAACGCGCGCAGCGGCGAGTTCGAATTCAAGCCGGGACCCATCTTTACCAATTTCGTACTCGCCGATGAGATCAACCGCGCCACGCCGAAGACGCAATCGGCGCTGCTCGAAGCGATGAATGAACGCCAGATCTCCATCGACCGCACCACCTACCCGATGGCCGAGCCGTTCCTGGTGATCGCCACGCAGAACCCGGTGGAGCATCATGGGACGTACCCGTTGCCGGAGTCGCAGTTGGACCGTTTCCTCATGCGGCTGCGCATCGGCTATCCCGATTCCGGCAGCGAACGCCAGATCGTTCGAGGCGGCAGGGCGATGGCCGCGGGGGACGTTTCGCCGGTGCTCTCGCCCGCGGAACTGCTGCAGGCGCAGAAGGCCGCTGAGTCGGTGACGGTGGACGAATCGCTGGTCGGCTACATGCTGGCGATCGTGGAAGCCACACGCTCGCACGAGTCTCTCGCCTTGGGAGTCAGCCCGCGCGGGGCGCAGGCTTTGTACCGCGCCGTGCAGGCTCTGTCCCTCCTCGAAGGCCGTGACTATGCCCTGCCCGACGACGTGAAACGGCTGGCCGTTCCCGTCTTCGCCCACCGCGTGGTGGTGAACCAGCGCGTGGCGCTGGCCGCGCGTTCCACCGAGACGGCGGAGCGCATCCTGACCGAAATCCTGAACCGCATCGAAGTTCCCCTCTAGATTTATGAAAACAGCCATCCTCGGTCTTCCCATGACTGGCAAGACCAGCTTGTTCACCATCCTGACCGGCGTGCACGAATCCACGCGAGTCGGTAGCATGGAAGCCCGTGTCGGTATGACAAAAGTCCCGGACCCACGTCTGGATGCGCTCGCCAAAATCTTCTCTCCGCCCAAGGTGACCCACGCCAGCATCGAGTTCCTCGACTTCCCGGCCATCTCCAAGGAAGCGTTGCGCGACCCCAGTTACCTGGCCAGCCTGCGCGTGGCTGACGCCATCGCGCATGTCGTCCGCGTCTTCGACGATCAGACCGTTCCCCATGAAAAGGGCGACGTGAATCCGATGCGCGACATCGACGATGTCGACACCGAACTGGTCCTCAGCGACCTCGTCGTCGTCGAGAAGCGCCTGGAGCGCCTGGATAAGGAGCGCCGGAAGATCAAAGACCCTTCACTCGACCGCGAGTACGAGCTGCTGGAGGTTGCCAAAACGAAGCTCGAAGCCGGCGAACCGCTGCGCGCCTGGGAATTGGAAGGCGAGGACGAGAAGCGGCTGCGCGGTTTCCAGTTCCTCTCGCAGAAGCCCATCCTGTACGTGTTGAATCTCGGCGAAGGCGACGCCTCCAGGCTCAGCCAAGTGGAGGCCGAATATCGCGAGAAGATCCTGAACGGTAAAGCGAATGCCGAAGTCGCCGCCGTCTGCGGCAAGATCGAAGCCGAGCTGGCCGAACTCTCGCATGAAGAGGCTCAGGAATACCTCACCAGCTACGGCCTGCCGGGCAGCAGCCTCGACCGTCTCATTAACGTGATGTACAGGCTGCTGGGCCTGATGAGCTTCCTCACCGCTGGAGAGACTGAAGTCCGCGCCTGGACCATCCCCGTGCACTCCACGGCAGTGAAGGCCGCCGGCGCCATTCACTCCGACTTCGAGAAGAAGTTCATCCGCGCTGAAGTGGTCAACTGGCAGTCGCTGGTGGATCACAACGGATATCACGGATTGCGCGAAAAGGGCCTGCTGCGGCTGGAAGGCAAGGAATACATCGTCAAGGACGGTGACGTTCTGGTGATCCGCCACGGCTGAGCGGGTTGCCGGTCAACCTCGCAGCACGAAGAACGAACGAATCGGATCGTCGGGTAGGACGCGCGTGAATTGGCTAAAGCCCGCCTGTTGAGCAAGCCGGCGCGCGTCGGATTCGGTCATGCCGGTTCCGAAACCGGGCCCGCCTTCCGCAAGCGCGGAGGGGAGGCACTCCAGCAGGCCATAGGCGTAGCACAACTGGCGGATCGTGTTGATGTCCTCTTCCAATCGTTCGGAGCGGCGGTACTCGGCCACCAGCACGGCGCCTCCGGGCGCCAGCGCGCCGCGGGCGGAGCGGAGCAGGCCCGCGGGGTCGCCGGCGTGGTGCAGAGCGTAGTTCACCGTGATGAGCTGGTACGGGCCGCCGGGCACGTGCAGCCCGTCGAAGGTGTCGAAGCGCACCCGGTCGTCCAGCCCGGCCTCCTTGGCGTTCCGCCGGGCGCGGACCACGCTCGGTGCATACGGCTCGAAACCCACTGCGCGCACTTTGGGGAACGCCCGGGCAATGGCGATGGAGGCGTGGCCCGCGCCGCTGCCCAGATCGGCGGCGGCGCCGCCTGCCTGCAGGCGCTCGGTCATGCCGGCAATGGCGGGAATCCACTGCTGGGCGATCTGGTGGAGGAATTCGGGCCGGCTGGAACGCTCGATCGATTCAAACGTGTCCGGAGGATAGTCGCCATACGGGATGCCTTTGCCGGTCCGAAAAGCCGCCATGACGCGAGTCGTCATCATGATGTCCGCCACGGTTCCCTGGCTGACACCTCCGGCGAAAACCGGGGACTTTTCGTCCACGAGAACGGAGGCATGCTCCGGTGGAAGAAGGAAGGCCGCCGCCGCGGCTTGGTACTCCACATAGCCCGAGGATGCCATCGCGCGGAGCCATTCCAGCACGTAGCGCGGCGCGAAACCGGTTCGGGCAGCGAGTTGGTCCGCGGTGAGCGGTCCCGCACCGGCCATGGACTTGAACAAGCCGAGCTTGTCACCGATGTACGCCGCTCCCACCATGGCGGCGCCTGTATTGTGCTGATACACGCGTTCGACCAGTTGCTCCGCCTTGCCTGGCGGGGGCGTGGACGATGATGGGGCGGAGGCTTGGTCCTGTGGATGCCGCTTGCACCCGGCGGAATGCAATGCCGCGAATGCGGCGGCGGC
>JACRKW010000387.1 GCA_016215215.1 Acidobacteriota bacterium | reverse complement strand
GTGGGGGTTTGGATCCGAACCGAAGTCGGGCATGCGAAGGACGGCGGACTCGACGCCTGTGGGGAGTCCGGCGGCCTGCCGGGTATCGCCGGGGGGAACGCTGCCCTGCCCTTCCACGCGGCGAGAATCGAGAACGACGAGAGTGGCGCCGTAGCCTCGCTCTTCAAAGCCGTTGTTGACGCCCCCGAGGACGATCTCTTCGACGCCATCCTGGTTCAGGTCGGTGATCAGCATGGACCACAGCCAGCCAGGATGAAGATATGTGGCGACTTTGCTGCCGGAAGCGGTGTAGATTTCGACCTCGTAGGCCCAAGAGCCACCTTGGGAGGCTCCAACCACAATGAGCCCGCCGTCTGCCCGCGGCATCCGAAGCTTGCCCAGAGTCTTGACTGTCCAGGGGGCCGCCGGATAACGCTTCCCCTGGGGGGTGACGAAGGGAGTGCCGATGATTCGCCTCCACTTGAGACGTCCGGAGGAGTCGAAGAGGTTGAGCTCGGCTTGTCCGGCACGGATTGCAGCGCCAAGCTCATTAAGCGCATAGTCGACGAAGAGGGTTTCGGCGCGCCCGTCGCCATCAAGATCCGAAAACAGGACGCGCGGGTAGTCGGGCGGAGGAAAAGTCGCCGGATAGTGGGCAAACTGGTGACTCCAGTTGACGCGCTTTTGGTCATCGAAGACGGTGAGGGTCCGGCCAGAGATGGCGTAGCTGGTGGGAGGCCCGGGGCGCTGGATCAGCCACCAGCCGGCGGCAACGGCAAGAGGCAGGATGACGAGGGCAGCCCAGCGCAGGAGCCGCCGATTGGTCCAGCGTTGCTGATGTTCGTCGTTCTCGAATCCGTTGCGGGGGGTGGCGTCATGCGCGTGCTTCCAGGCGTCGATCTCACCGCGCAAGGCCCAGATGCGTCCGCGGGGACCGGGCATACGATGGACGGGCAGGCCGAACTTCTTTTCATACTCCTGGGCGCTCCGCTCGGTGACGCCGAGGTAGGTGGCGATGGCTCCCCAACCTGAAAGTTCGGACTGGTCGGGCATTTTCTAAGGAGTATATCGCCTATTTGCGCTATTGGGAGGCCCTTTGGTCCTGGATCCTGGGGCGCAGATGGGGAAAGCGGGGCTGCGTTCATCAATCGCCCATCCGGGTCTGAAACTCCTTACATCCGGCGGGCCGGAGCGGTATATAGTATAAGCCGTCCAGCACACTTTGACGCCGGCACGAAGGGAGACGATGGCATGTTCGCACTCATCCGCATGTTTCTGGCCGCGAGCCTCATCGCGGCATGTGCGTGGGCCCAGGATTTCCGGGCCACGCTGACCGGAATAGTCACCGACCCGAGCGGGGCCGTTGTGCCGGGAGCAACGGTGAAGGTAATCCATACGGGCACGAAGGCCAGCAAAGACGCACAGACGACGTCGGCCGGCGTGTTCACACTGCCGTACCTGGATCCTGGCATCTACAACCTGGAGGTGACCGCGAAGGGCTTCCAGTCGGTGTTGCGCGAAAACATCGTGCTGCGCGTCGCCGATAAGGTGAACCTGCCCGTGCGTCTGTCCATCGGCACCACGACCGAGACCATGGTGGTGACGGCCCAGCAGGAGACGATCGAGACGGCGTCGGCCGACCGTGGCCTGGTATTTGACCCGATCAAGACCCAGCAACTGCCGCTCAATGGGCGGCAGACCTACATGCTGATGGCGCTGACGCCTGGCGTGCTTTTCACGCAGGAGGCGTTCGGGCCCGGCGGCTTTTCGGGCACGCGCGGCTGGGACGTCAACAGCTCCTACCGCATCAACGGCGCGCGCTCGGGGCAGAACCTGTTCCTGCTCAACGGCGCGCCCATCAGCGACGCGGGCGGCACCTGGCAACTGGCGCCGAACGTGGAAGCGGTGCAGGAGTTCAAGGTGATGACCAACACCTACGACGCCTCCTATGGGCGGTTCGGCGGCGGCGCGGTGAACACGACAATCAAGAGCGGCGCCAACGACTACCACGGCAACGTCTTCGACTACTTCCGCAACACCGTGCTCGACGCCAACCGCACCGAGAACAAGCAGACCACTCCGAACAAGGCACGGCCGCCGCACAACCAGCACCAGTTCGGCGGCACCTTCGGCGGCGCCATCCGCAAGGACAAGGACTTCATCTTCGGCAGCTTCGAGGGCTGGCGTGAGGTGCAGCCGGCATCGGTGATCTCGAACGTGCCGCATCCGCTGCTGCGGGACGGGCAGAGTTTTTCGGCGCTGACCTACAAGATCTACGATCCGCTGACATCTGCTGTGTGCGGCCCCCCCAACAACTGCCAGGGCTCGGCCTACATCCGGCAGCCCTTCCCCGGCAACGTGATCCCGGCCAGCCGCATCAGCCCGGTGGCGCAGAAGGTATTGAGCTACTTCCCGCAGCCCAACGGGCCTGTCGCAAGCGCGCTGACAGCCAATTACTACACCAACACCGCCGGCCGCTATCACTACGACCAGCCGATCGGCCGCTGGGATCACATCTTCAGCGACAGAGACAAGTTCTACGCGATGGTGACGTTCCAGCACGGCAAGGAATATCGTAACCAGACGGGCTTCGATCCGCCTGCCGGCAGCGGCGACATCAACTCGCAGCGCACGGACCAGAACTACATCGCCGCCTGGACGCACATGCTTTCGACGACGGCGGTGCTGGACGTGCGCGGCAGCTACGGCCGCTTCACGACGATGTTCCCACGCTATACCGACTACAACTTCACCATCGACAAGCTCGGCATGACCAGGATGCCGCACGCACCGACCAGCACGTACAACTCCGTACCGCGTTTCGACGTCAGCGGCTTCTCGACGCTCTTCGCCACGTCCAGTTCAGGCGAGTGGTCCAACTACAACCAATGGAACTTCGCGCCCAGCATCAATATGACCAGGGGCAGGCACACGTTGAAGACGGGCTTCGAGGTGAACTACGTGGCGCAGGCCGTCGGCAATCTGAGCTGGGCCAACGGCACGTTTTCGTTCGACCAGGGCTGGACGCGGCAACTCTCTGGCTTCCAGCAGGGCACCTACGACGGATCTTCGGTGGCCAGCCTGCTGCTCGGCTACCCATCCGGCGGCCAGGTGGATTGGGTGGACAACCCCTACCGCACGCGCCCCTATTACGGCCTCTACATTCAGGACGATTGGAAGGTCTCCTCGAAGGTGACGGTGAATCTGGGGCTCCGATGGGACGTGCAACTCTATGCGCTTGAACGCTTCAATCGTGTCAACAGCGGCTTCGATGTGAACGTGAAGAACCCTCTCAACGACGCCGTGCTCGCCAACTGGGCCAAGATCAAGGCGCAGTACGACGCGGCCAATCCCAAGTATCCTTACCCCGCCGCGCCGGCCCTGCTGAGAGGCGGGTGGCTGTTTGCGGGCGTCGACGGGCAGCCGCGGCGTATCTTCGACACAGACTGGAAGAACCTGGCGCCGCGCATCGGCGTGGCGTGGCGAGTGCGGCCGAACACGGTGATCCGCAGCGGGGCGGGCGTCTACTACATGTCGCCGACTCAGAGTCCGCGCAACCAGGGCTTTTCCATCACCACAAGCTATGAAACCTCGAAGGACGGCTTCACGCCTTCGGCGGGCGCCAGCCTCTCCGGCAACTACTCGCTGGTAAACCCATACCCCCTCGGTATCTTTGAGCCCACCGGCGCCAAGGACGGTCTGCTCACCAGAATCGGCACCGGCGTCACCTTCGACCCGCGCGCGGTGCGCATCCCGCGAACCTACCAGTACTCTCTCGGAGTGCAGCAGCAGCTTCCGGGCAGCATCATGGCCGAAGTATCGTTTGCGGGCAACTACCAGATCTACGCCTCGGTCGATTGGGGCCGCAACGAAATCAGCATGGCGGACTTCGACCGGTCTCGCGCCGACACGCAGTACAACTCGACGCAGGTGCCGAACCCCTTCTTTGGCATCCTGCCACTGAACGGCGGCGTGGGCCAAAACGCCACGGTCAGCCGGGGCACGCTGATGCGGCCCAATCCGATCTGGGGCGGGATGACGCAGTCCAACAACGGCTGGGGCTGGTACCGTTCAGACGCGCTGCAAGTGAAGATCGAGAAGCGCGTCATGGGCGGAAAGAAATCCGGCATCATGACCTGGGTACTCAGCTACACCTTCTCAAAGGCCTACGAGGCCAATCACCGGCTGC
>JACRKW010000050.1 GCA_016215215.1 Acidobacteriota bacterium | reverse complement strand
TAGACTGGAATTGCACTTGAAGAAAATCGCGCACACTACGCCGCAACGGCTCAATCTGGGCCAGTTGGCTGACCGGTTCCACGGCGAGATGATCCCCATCGGCACGCGCTTTCGCTATGTCTGCGCTGCCGTCTCCCTGAGCGAGGAAGATCTCCGCGAGTACCTTGACGAGCCCGTGGCCGCCCTGCCGCCCGTGATCGCCGCACAACTGCCTGAGATCCGGATCCTTCTGGTTCCCTATCTGGAGAAGGGCGAACCGCAAAGCGCCCGCGCCAAGGACGAGCCGCTGATGTCCACCGTGAAGCCCCAGGAGACCAGAGCGCTGTCGTTCGGCTCGATGGTCACCGGATCTGGAGCTGTCTTCGCCTTCGCCGTGAAGGATGCCGGAGTAGCCGACTACCACTACCGCCTCTATCACGGCATCGCCGAACTGGTTGCTGGCAAGCACGGCAAGCTCGTGCCGGACGGCTACCTGGCGCTCATCCGCGAAGAGCTCCGCAAGGGCGCGCACGGCGAGGTCGACGACGCGGCATGGCATGCCAAAGTGGACCTCGACGAGAAGGACCGCCGGGGCGCCCGTCCCACTAAACGGTTCCGCGACTACGCGCTGCAGAGCTATGTCGACACGCTTACGCTCTACATGCACGGCATCTGTTGCGACATCGATGTCGAGACCGGGCCGCGGCAATTGCCCTCCAACCTACTGCGCAAGCGGCTCAAGTTTCTGCGGGATACCTTCCCGCGTCCGCAGGGATACGCCGTCTTTCCCGAAGATCTCTAATCACCTGGTCTGAGCAGCGCGATCGCGCTGGCCCATCATTCTTTATAGAGCAAAGTACTTGACGAACTAGAAGTGCTGTGCTTGAATGGGTTCGTGGGGCAAGTGAAACCAATCCCGATCCACGATCACGCGATGGAGAATCTGCGTTACATCCGGTCCGCCATCGAACGGGCGGGGTCGTTCACGGCCGTGTCGGGGGCCGGCGGAATGGTGATGGGGCTGACGGCGCTGGCCGCGGCCTGGATGGCGTCGCGCCAGCAGAGCGCCGCCGGTTGGCTGACGGTCTGGCTGACAGAAATGGTGCTGGCGGTGGCGATCGGATCGCTGGCCATGGTTCACAAAGCGAACAGGACCGGCGCTCCTCTGCTGAACGCGGCGGGGCGGAAATTCGCCTTGAGCTTCACGCCGCCGATCCTGGCGGGAGCGCTGCTCACCTGGCCCATCTATCATGCGGGCCTGCTCCATATCCTGGCCGGATGCTGGTTGATGCTGTACGGGGCGGCGGTGATCGCCGGCGGGGCCTTTTCGGTGCGCATCGTGCCGGCGATGGGGGCCTGCTACTTCGCGCTGGGTGTGGTGGCGATGATCGCTCCCCCCGCGCTGCGGGACCTGCCGCTGGCGGCTGGATTTGGCGGATTGCATCTCGTTTTCGGGTTCTGGATCTATAGGAGGTACGGTGGCTAAGGCGGCTAGAAAACCGGAAGGCGAGGGGGCCGGCGGGAGGGCGCAGGACCTGCGCCTGGAATCGGTTCATAATGACATTCCCCAACTGGACAAGCTGATTCACGAGAAGCTGCGCCTGGGAATCGTCAGCGCGCTGGCGGCGGCGCCTTCCTTGACCTTTAACGAGTTGAAGAAGCTGTTGGATACGACGGACGGCAATCTCAGCGTTCACGCGAGGAAACTGGAGGACGCCGGCTACATCACCCTGGAGAAGTCGTTCGAGGGACGGATGCCGAAGACCGAATACCGGCTCACGGGCGAGGGGCTTCAGGCCCTGGAGCGGTACCTGGACCACATGGAGGCGCTGGTGCGGGCCATGCGGGGCAGGCAGTGAACGAGAAACTTCATGTTGCACTGATCATGGACGGCAACGGGCGCTGGGCGCAGGCGCGCGGCTGGCCGCGGATCGCCGGGCACAAGGCGGGAGCCGAGACAGTTCGCCGGGTGGTGGAGGCTGCGCCCGAATTGGGCATCGGAACGTTGACCCTGTACGCCTTCTCTTCGGACAACTGGAAACGGCCGCAGGAGGAGGTTGCCGCGCTGTTTCGCCTCTTCGGGCGGTATATGCGGCAGGAGTGCGCCAAGCTCCAGGAGCAGGGCGTGCGTTTTGAAGTGATTGGGCGGCGCGACCGGCTGAACGGTCCGCTGGTGGCGCTGATTGAAGAAACCGAAAGAGCGACGGGGCAGGGGAGCAGGCTGCATCTGCGTGTGGCTGTGGACTATTCGTCGCGGGAGGCCATCGCTGCGGCGGTTGCAGCCGGAGCGCGGGACTCACTCCAGATCAGTTCCGCCTTGGGCCCCGACGTGGACCTCCTGATCAGAACCAGCGGAGAACAGCGGTTGAGCGACTTCCTGCTGTGGGAGTCCGCCTACGCCGAGTTTTGCTTCACCAGCGTGGCGTGGCCTGACTTCGGCGCGGCGGACCTGCGGGCCGCCCTCGACGAGTTCCGGGGCCGGGAGCGGCGCTTCGGAGCCACCGCGCCCGCACGGCTGCAAGCGTTGCGATAGAATCGCAACCACCATGCAACGTCGCAACTTCATGGCCGGCGCATCGCTTGCAGCGATGTCGCAGGCGCAAACCACTACTAAGTCCCCGGCCATCCTCGAACTGCGCTACTTCAGTCTGCGCAACACGCTGGACAACCAAGCCGCCAAACTAGGCGCATTCCTCGGCAAAGCCGCCGTGCCCGCCATGCAGCGGGCCGGGACAGGACCGGTGGGGCTCTTTTCGAGCTCTATTGGGCCGGATGCGCCCTTCAACCTGCTCGTGGTGCAGCATGCCAGCATCGCCGCCTTCGAGCAATGCTGGCAGAAGCTGAACGCCGACGAGGAACTGGGCGCTGCCGCCACCAGCCTGATGGAGAGCGTCAGCCTCCCGTTCCAGCGCATGGAGGTCCAACTGCTTCGCAGCTTCAAGGGCTTTCCGCAGATTGAGACCCAGCCGGCCGAAGCCGGCCGTGGCGCGCGCATCTTCGAACTTCGCACCTACGAATCCAACACGCCGCGATCGCTGGCGAAGAAGATCGCCATGTTCGAAAACGGCGAGATCGACCTCTTCCGCAAGTTTGGACTGCAACCGGTGTTCTTCGGTGAGATGATTGCCGGGCCGAAGATGCCGAACCTGACCTACATGGTGGCCATGGACAACCTGGCGGCGCGCGAGTCCAATTGGCGTGCCTTCGGGACCAGTCCGGAGTGGAAGAAGATGGCCGCCACGCCCGGGTTGAGCAACGGCGAGGTGGTCTCCAACATCTCCAACGTGATCCTGAGCCCCATGTCCGGCTCGATGATCCGTTAGCCGTCCGCCGGACGGGGAGCGGGAATCCGAAGCAGCAACAGCGCGGCGCAGAACAACAGTACCGCGGAGATCTGCAGGCACGTGCCGAGACCGAGAGTTGCCTTCATCGCCCCGGCTGCCGCCGTCATGGCGCCGCCGACCAAAGTGGAGCCCAGGTTGAGCACGCCGTAACCGGTGGCGCGCAACTGCGGGCGGGCCACCTGGCACAGGACCGGCATGAGGTTGCAGTCGAAGAAGCCGCGGCCCAGGCCGAAGACCAGCATGCCGCCGATCAGCAGCGCCATGGAGGGCGTGGTAGCGACCAGGAAAAGCGCGGGTGCGGCGGCTGTGAAGCCGATCCACTGCGTCAGCACGCGGCCGCGCGGGTTGGAGCGTGTCCAGCGGTCGGCCAGCCAGCCCCCGGCCAGGATGCCGGCGGCGCTGGCGATCTGGATGTAGAAGGTAGCCGAGAAGCCGGCTCCGGTCAGACTCATGCCGAACTTCTCATAGAGAAAGAGCGGCAGCCAGCCATAGATCATGAAGTAGGCCATGGCGCCCATTATGTTGGCCGTGAAGATGGACAGGAACCCGCGCGCGGCGATCAATTCGCGTAACGCGCTGAAGAAGCTCCCTTCTAATTTCGGCGCGCTCCCCCGGGCGGGAGGCGGCTTCAAAGTGAATAGCAACACGGCGCCATAGCCGATGCCGATGAAGCCAAGCAGTCCAAAGGCGGCGCGCCAGCCGTAGTGATCCCCCACCCAGCCGCCCACGACGCCGCCCAGTGCGATGCCGGCGTAGAGGCCGCTCTGGTGGATGCCGGTGGCGCGCGAACGCGTGGCCGGTGAATGGTAGTCGGCGATCAGGGCCAGGGCAGCGGGCAGGTATGCCGCTTCGCTGATGCCCATGAGGCCGCGTGCAGTGAGGAGTTGGTTGAAGCTGTGCGCCTGACCCGTGAGCCAGGTGACGGCGGACCAGACGAAGAGGCTGAAGATGACCACCTTGACGCGGTCGTAACGGTCGGCCAGGTAGCCGCTGAAGGGGCTGAGAATGCCGTATACCCAATAGAATGCCGTTCCGAGAAGACCCAGTTGCAGATCGGAGACGCCGAACTCCGCCTTGAGCGGAGGCAAGAGCGAGAAGATCACCTGGCGGTCGAGGTAGTTCAGCGTCGCAACCACCCAGAGCAAGACGACAACGGCCCAGGCGTAACGGGACGGTTTCATCCTCGCCCCTCCGCACTGCCGAACCGGCCTGCAAAGGCGGAAGCCCCGATCTGTTCGCGCAAGGACACGCTCTCGGCGGACGTCAGGTCGCGCCGCGGCTTGATGCACGGGCCGCAGTCGAGGCCCGACCATGCGAGCAGTGTCTTGACCGCAGCCAGCACGGGGTAGCGGAGGATGATACCGATCAGGTCGTTGATGTGGTCCTGAGTTCGGCTGGCTGCCGACCAGTCGCCGGCGGCGGACTGGCTGTAAAGCTCGACGAACAGATCCGGCACCAGGTTGTAGATGCTCCCGATTCCCCCGCAGGCGCCGCGCAGCAGGCCGGCCGCCAGCATCTCATCGCTGCCGTTGAACACCACGGCGCCGCTGCGGGCCAGCGAGGAGAGCTTGAAGAAATCCGAGTCAGTGAACTTGAGCCCGGCGACGTTTGGCAGCGCGCAGAGTTCGAGAAGTTGGTCGAGTTGAGTGATGGCCGGGGCGAGAGAAGGGAAGTAGTACACCAGCAGAGGCACGCTGGATGCCTCGGCCAGGGTCCTGTAATACTCCTTGATCTCGATGAACGAGAACCCACCTGCCGGCGGCAGGCTGCTGATGGCCGTTGCGCCGATCCCGGCGGCATGGCGCGCCAAGGTGACGGCCTTGTTCGTGCTGATTGCCCCGACATGCACGATTACCTGCTTGCCGGCGGGTGAATGCTCCATCGCCGCTTCGGCGACGCGCATCCGCTGCGCCGCGCTCTGCTGCCAACCCTCTCCCGTCTGGCCGCAGACGTAGAGGCCATGGACTTGGGCGTCGTAGAGGCGGGCCAGGAGCCGGGCGAAGGGCGCCGCCTGGAAGTTGCCCGCCCCGTCGACCGGAGTGACGACAGCCGGAAGAACGCCAAAGAATTGTTTCTGCATACTCAGTTCAACCAGCTGTGGGAAGCCTCCGCGCTATATTCGGAGGCAGGACTGACTCCTATGTCAAAAGCTACTCGCATCGCAGGCATGCTCGCAGTCGTGATGGCCGCCGTCGGGCAAAACCCGCCTCCGCGCAACTATACCATCCCATTCATTGACCTGGCACAGGAGACAGCCCGGCAAGTGGTTGTGGACCGGGAACCAGGGCAGTATCTCGGCCATCCGACCACGGTGCTGCTGGAAGATCATCGCACAATCCTGACCGTCTACCCCAAGGGGCACGGCAGAGGCGCGATCGTCTACAAGCGAAGCGTGGACGGCGGCAAGACGTGGTCGGACCGGATTCCCGTGCCAGAGAATTGGGCGACATCACAGGAGACGCCGACCATCCATCGCGTGGTGGATGCCAAGGGCAAGAAGCGCCTGATCGTATTTTCCGGGCTCTATCCGATCCGGATGGGAGTCTCGGAGGACGACGGCAGGACGTGGAGCCCGCTGAAGCCGATCGGCGACTTCGGCGGCGTGGTGGCCATGTCGAGCGTCGTGCGCCTGAAGGATGGCCGTTACATGGCGTTCTTTCACGACGACGGCCGATTCTTGCGGAACGCCGGCAAGGCGAGCCGGTTTACGGTTTACACCACCGTGTCGGCAGACGGCGGACTGACATGGGGAGAGCCCGCGAGCATCGCCCAACACCCGCAGGCGCACCTCTGCGAGCCGGGCGTCTTCCGCTCTCCGAATGGAAAGCAGCTGGCCATGCTGCTGCGCGAGAACAGCCGCAAGTTCAACTCATTCGTCTCTTTCAGTGACGATGAGGGCGCCACCTGGAGCGCGCCTCGTGAGCTGCCCGGCTCGCTCACCGGCGACCGCCATCAGGGCGTCTATACCCGCGATGGCCGGCTCTTCATCACCTTCCGCGACACGACGCTGGAGTCGCCCACTCGCGGCGACTGGGTGGCGTGGGTGGGCCGCTATCAGGACATCGTCGACGGCAATGAGGGGCAGTACCGCGTGCGGCTGATGAAGAACCACAAGAGCGCCGACTGCTGCTACCCGGGCGTGGAACGGCTCAAGGATGACACCATCGTCACCACCACCTACGGACACTGGACGCCGGGTGAGCAGGCCTGGGTGGCCAGCGTCAGGCTGAAACTCGGCGAGTTGGACAAGCGGGCGCGCGGTGCGCACTGAACCGCGAGGCGCACCCGGTCAGGACCGCTGCCCGGCCGCGAGCCACGCGCCGATGGCCGGCGGAACGGACTTGGGTGCGCTCAGCGCCCGGCGCGCCAGGCTCATGGCGAGGACGGGGAAGTAGTTCCGGTAAAGCGTGTACTGCAGGTAGAACACGTTCGGGAATCCCGTGCCGGTGGCGAGATCCTCGCCCCAGGTGCCGTCGGCGCGCTGCGTCTCGATCAGGTACTCGAGGCCCCGGCGCACGTTGTCGAAGTGGCCTTCGCCGGCGGCCAGCAGGCCGATCAGCGCCCAGGCCGTCTG
>JACRKW010000375.1 GCA_016215215.1 Acidobacteriota bacterium | reverse complement strand
CTGATGAAGCAATACCCGGCCGATATCGTGGCCGGGATGAAACGGATGATGGCGTCAACGGGGGCCAAGCAGGGGCGGTTCTGCATCAAGGAGAAGAACCAGGCAGCGGTGGCGGCGGTGGCTCCACACGCGGCTGCGGCGGGGATCGAGCTGACCTATCTGGGCGACTTCTACCCCTCGGGGGATGAATACGAGATCGTCTACGCGGCCACGGGGCGGCTGATTCCGGCGGCGGGCATACCGCTGCATGTGGGCTGCGTGGTGAATAACGTGGAGACGCTGTACAACGTGGAGCGGGCGGCGCTGGGCGAACCGGTGACGCGGAAGTTTGTTTCAATCAGCGGGGCGGTGAAGAAGCCCTGCTCGTTCTGGGCGCCGTTGGGAGCGAGTTTCGCCGATCTGCTGGCGGTGGCGGGTGGGCCGACCGTGGATGAGATCGGGGTATTCGTCAGCGGGCTGATGATGGGCACGCTGACTTTCGACCTGACGGGGGTGGTGACCAAGACGACGTGCGGGCTGATCGTGCTGCCGCGAGAGCACACGCTGGTGCAGCGAAAGAGCAGGCCGAAGGAGGCGATGGCGCAGATCGGGAAGTCCGCCTGCGACCAGTGCAGCTATTGTACGGAGTTTTGCCCGCGGTACCTGCTGGGCTACGACGTGCAGCCGCACAAGGTGATGCGCACGCTGGGGTTCACGCTGTCGGGCAAAGAGAACTGGTCGCAGTGGGGCGAGCTGTGCTGCGCGTGCGGCCTTTGCACGCTGTATGCGTGTCCCGAGGACCTATTCCCGAAGGAGGCTTGCGACGACGCCAAAGGGAACCTGCGGGCGGCGGGGATCAAGTTCACGCAGAGCAAGCCTGTGCGGGTGCATCCGATGAAGGAGTACCGGCGGGTGCCGCAATCGCAGCTCAGGCAGCGGCTGAACGTGGAGCGGTACGAGTGCCACACGCCGTACACGAGCCAGGAGCCGGCGCCGGAGAGAGTCCGTATCCTCACCAAGCAACATACAGGGAAGCCGGCAACGGCGCTGGTGAAAGAAGGGCAGCGCGTGAAGGCGGGGCAGGCCGTGGCTGGGATGAACGCCGGGGAACTGGGGGCGACGATCCACGCCAGCATCAGCGGCAAGGTGACAAGGGTGGCGCCGGATGCGATCGAGATTGAAGGGTAGGGGAGGACGAACGACGTGGCCGGAAACTCCATTGGGCTGATTGAACTGACGAGCATCGCGGCGGGGTTCCAAGTGTGCGACGCGATGCTGAAGGCCGCGGACGTTGAGCTTGTGCTGTCGCGGACGATTTGCAGCGGCAAGTACATGGTGATGATCCGGGGCGACGTGGGGGCAGTGAGCGCGGCGGTGGAGGCCGGGTGCCGCAGCGGGGACTTCTCGGTGGTAGACACGTTCCTGATTCCGAACGTGCACGAAGACCTGTTTCCGGCGATGAGCGGGACGGCGAACATCGGGGAATTGGAGTCGCTGGGAATTATCGAGGCGTTTTCGGTGGCGAGCCTGATTGAGGGGGCCGATGCGATGGCGAAGGCGGCCAACGTGCGGCTGGTGGAGGTGCGGCTGGCGATGGCGCTGGGCGGAAAGGCGTTCGCCTCGTGTACGGGCAGCGTGTCGGCCGTGAAGAGCGCGGTGGAGGCCGGGGCGCAGGCGGTGGCGCGGAAGGGGCTGCTGGTGAACAAAGTGGTGATCGCACAGCCGCGGCCGGAGTTGCTGCGGGAGATGATCTGAGGGGAAAACCAGTTAATGAATAGGCCGAGAGGCCTGCTCCGCCTGGTCAGTGGATTTCAGGCCGTAGACGGCGACCTGACCTGAGAGGGTCGGGACGAAGACCCGGCCGTTGGCGACGGTGGGGGAAACGAACTTGGTGAAGCTGGGGAGGCGATCGGCGGCGTCCAGGTCGCTGTTCCAGAGTTCGACGGAGAGATCCTCGGCGACGTAAGCATGAAGGGTGCCGGGCCAGAGTGTGCCCGCCTGGCCGCCGTCGGTGGAGGTAAGCCAGAAGATGGCGGAGCCGGGGAGGTTTCCGGCAGCGGTGACGGTCATGCCACCGAAGGGGATGTTTCCCTCCAGCACGGACTGGGAGCGGGGCAATTCTTCGAGCCGTTCGCCTGCCAGGCGAAAGATCTTCACGCTCTCGCCCCAGCCGTGGATGTAGATCAACGTATCTTCCTGGCGGGGGAAGACGGCGAGGTCGAAGATGCCGGATTCGACTGCCTGGACGGAGGTGACGATATTGGAGTTGCCCTCTGTGTAGTGGCCAAGGTTGGACTGTTTGAGAACGTAGAGGACGCCTTCCTTGCCGCCGCCGATCAGGAGATCAGTGCCTGGGATGAGGATGGGGGAGGTGGAGCCGAGGTCACGATCGAAGTCGTCGAGTTGCTGCCAGTTACTGGGTGTGAACCAGTCGAGGAGCGCCAGAGAGTTACGTCCATCCAGCTTGATGAAGGACTCGCCGAAGTCACGCCGCCCGTCGGCGTCGCCGTTACCGGTGATGGCGTAGATAGCGCCGTTTGAGCCGGCGGCCATGCCGTGGCCGGACATCCAGATGGATCCCCCGTAGGCGTCGGGCGTGGTGTTGAATACAGAAACCTGACGGGTGATGTCGGCGGCATCGTAGCCCATGATCCAGCCGAAGAAGATGCCCTGGTCGGCGTGGGATCCGAAGGCGGCGTAGACGACGCCGTCGGAGAGCAGGAGCCCGGGGCGCTGCAGGTGCTGGAAGGAATCGAAGGTGATGACTCCGCCGACGTTCGTCTCTCCGATGCCGAACACACTGCCACGAATCTGCATGGGACCGGTGATGATCCGGCCGGAAGCCAGGTCGAGGGCATGGAGGGTGTGGGAATGCGACTTACCCACGCGATTTGCGTTTACGACGTAGAGAGTGCCGGTCTGGCGGTCGATGACGGGGGTGCTGAGGATGCCGATTTCGGGGGTAATGTCGGTGTACTGAAAGTCGGAGTTGTAGTCCGAACTGGGCACGGGGGGACCGAGCCAGACGGTCCAAAGAGGGGCAGGGGAGCCGGTGGCGTTGGCGTCGAAGGCGTAAACGAAGTTGCGCATGGTGGCAACGATGACAAGGTCGGACTGGCCGTGGCCGGGGACGTTGACGCCAGTGACGACGAGCGGCTGAGCGTAGACCTGGCCGTCAACCTGCAGCGTGGCAAGCCTGCCGAACTGGCCGGGATTGACGTTGGCGGGGCTGAGGGTGTACTCGCTGAGGTTTGAATTGGTACGAGAATTGTCGTAGTTGACGGTAAGGACATCCACCTGCGCCGATGCCGTGACGGCGGTGAGGATCAAGCAGGCGCACAAGAAACGTATTGCTGACAACAACAAAGAGCCCCCCATTCAGGCTGAACCCGGCCACGCCGGGATTAATTGTTATTGATGCGGGAGACGGCCGCACGGTTACAGAGGATCCGAACAACAGAATCTCCGCGACCGAGGATATACTGATCTCACCATGAACACCAAGAGATGGAACTGTGTCGCGGCGGCGATGGCCTGCGTTGTGCTGGCGGGCGCGCTTGCCGCGCAGAACAAGGCGGACGAGAAGGAGTGGGTGCAACTCTTCAACGGGAAGGACCTGACGGGCTGGACTCCGAAGATCACGGGCTACGAAGTGGGGGAGAACTTCGGCAACACGTTCCGTGTGGAAGACGGGCTGCTGAAGGTGCGCTATGACGCCTACGACAAGTTCAACAACCGGTTCGGGCACCTGTTCCACAAGGACACGTTTGGCTATTACGTGCTGGGGGTGGAGTACCGGTTCGTCGGGGAGCAGTCGACGGGGGGGCCGGCGTGGGCGCTGCGGAACAGTGGCGCGATGATCCACGGGCAGCCGGTGGGGACGATGAAAAAGGACCAGGACTTCCCAATCTCGATCGAGGTGCAGTTACTGGGGGGAGCAGGAACGGGTACGCGCACGACGGCGAACCTGTGCACGCCGGGGACCAACGTGGTGCGGGACGGGAAGCTGTTCACGACGCATTGCGTGAACTCGTCGTCGAAGACCTACCACGGGGAAGAGTGGGTGCGGGTGGAGGTGGTGGTGCACGGGGACGGGATGATCCGGCACACAATCGACGGCGAGACGGTGATGAGTTACGAGATGCCGCAGATCGGCGGCGGGAGCGTATCGAACCACGACCCGCAGGTGAAGCGGGACGGGATGCTGTTGAAGGAGGGGTCGATCTCGCTGCAATCGGAGAGCCACCCGATCGACTTCCGCAAGGTGGAGATTCTGAGCCTGGAGGGGTGCATGGACCCGAAGGCGGCGAACTACAAGCGGTACTTCGTGAAGGCCGACAACGGGAAGTGCAAGTACTGACTATCATGTCGGTATGGCATTGAGTTCCCTGGCCGGCCAGGCTGCGCCGGCCGAATTACTGATTGACGTCTCCGCGTTGGAACGCGCCTATTACGAGGTGCGGCCCGATCCGGGCGAGGCGCTGCAGCGGGTGAGTTTCGGGACGAGCGGGCACAGGGGCACGTCGCGGAACGGAACGTTCAACGAAGCGCACATCCTGGCAACAACACAGGCCATCTGCGACTACCGGCAGGCGCAGGGGCACGGCGGTCCGCTGTACCTCGGGCAGGACACCCACGCGCTGTCGGCAGCAGCACAGAGGACCGCGCTCGAAGTGCTGGCGGGCAACGGGGTGGAGACGGTGTTTCAACGCGGCGGCGGATTCACGCCGACTCCGGTGATTTCGCACGCGATCCTGCGGCACAACCGCGGCACTGGAGCGGGTTTGGCGGACGGGATAGTGATCACGCCGTCGCACAATCCGCCGGCCGACGGCGGGTTCACGTACAACCCGCCGAACGGCGGTCCGGCGGATACGGACGTGACGTCGTGGATCCAGGACCGCGCCAACGAGCTGCTGCGGGGCGGGAACGCCGGCGTGAAGCGAACCGGCATAGAGGCGGCGATGAAGGGAGGCTGCCTGCACGAGTTCGACTTCGTGCCGGGGTACGTGGCCGAACTGGGGGACGTAGTGGACCTCGAAGCGGTGACGCATGCCGGGCTGCGGATCGGCGTGGACCCGCTGGGCGGCGCGGCGGTGCATTACTGGGAGCACGTGGCGGAGCGGTACAGACTTCGGCTGGAGGTGGTGAACGACAGAGTGGACCCGCAGTTCGGGTTCATGACGGTGGACCACGACGGCAAGATCCGGATGGATTGTTCGAGCCAGTGGGCGATGGCGGGACTGGTCCGGCTAAAGGACAAGTACGACGTTGCATTCGGCAACGATCCTGACGCGGACCGGCACGGCATTGTCACACCTTCCCGCGGGCTGATGAACCCAAATCACTATCTGTGCGTGGCGATCCGCTACCTGGCGGGGAACCGCCCGCTGTGGAGCAGTGCGGCTCGTGTGGGCAAGACGCTGGTATCGAGCAGCCTCATCGACAGGGTGTGCGGACGGTTGGGGCGTACGGTGTACGAGACGCCGGTAGGCTTCAAGTGGTTTACGCCGGGGCTGCACGACGGGACGGTGTGTTTCGGCGGGGAGGAGAGCGCCGGGGCGAGCTTCCTGCGGCGGAACGGGTCGACGTGGTGCACGGACAAGGACGGGCTGATCCTGGGGCTGCTGGCGTGCGAGATGACGGCGCGGACGGGGAAAGACCCTGGGGTGCAGTATGGGGAGATCGAAGAGGAATTTGGACGGTCGTACTACACGCGCATCGACACGCCGGCAGATCCGGCGCAGAAGGCGCGGTTGGGGAAGTTGTCGCCGGAGGACGTGAAGGATTCGTCGCTGGCTGGAGCGCCGATCACGGCGAAGCTGACCTCGGCGCCGGGCAACGGCGCGGCGATCGGCGGGCTGAAGGTGGTGACGGAGCAGGGATGGTTCGCGGCGCGGCCTTCCGGGACTGAGAACATCTACAAGCTGTACGCGGAGAGCCTGGTGAGCGCAGGGCACCTGGAGGAACTGGTGACAGAGGCGCGGGAGATTGTAGGGCGGGCGCTGTAGTCAGCGGCCGATGGCAAAGAGGCGCTTGGCGCCGCGGAAGTAGACACGGCCGGCGGCGATGGCGGGCGAGGCGTAGAGGGGCTCGTCGAGAGGGTTGGTGGCGAGGACCTCGAACTCGGGACCGGCTTTGAGGACGAAGACGTCGCCGTCCTCGCTGGAGAGGAAGATGCGGCCTTCGTAGGCGACGGGCGAGGCGCTGAAGGTGGCTGGCTTGGGGACGCGCTTGCCTTCGTAGATGACTTTGCCGGTGCGGGCCTCAATACAGGTGAGCAGGCCGCGGTCGGTCATTACGTAAAGGTAATCGCCGTAGAGGATGGGAGAAGGGACGTAGGCAGTGCCTTTTTCGTAGGACCAGACGAGGTCGCCGCCGGTCTTGATGCCGTAGACGCGCTTGTCAGGGTAGCCGGCGCTGGGGAAGACCATGTCGAAGCCGGAGACGATGCTGGGAACGGTGTTGCCGACTACGCCCTTGGTGCGCCAGAGTTCCTTGCCGGTGCGGGGATCGTAGGCGATGGTGTTCTTCATGCCCGGCGCGATGAGGACGGGCTGGCCGGCGTTGTCAACAAGGATGGGAGTGGACCAGTTGGCGGCCTCCTGGCGGGGCGTTTTCCAGACCTGCTTGCCAGAGGCGGCGTTCAGGGCGGTGATGAAGGATGCTTCGCCCTCCTCCTGGTCGCACAGGAGGATGACGAGGTTGCCGAACAGGACGGGGGATGAGGCGGGGCCCATGCCGACGGTGCCGATGTTGCCGAGGGAGGCTTTCCAACGCAGCTTGCCGTCGAAGGAGTAGGAATAGACGCCCTGAGACTCGAAACTGACGTAGACGGCCTTGCCGTCTGTGACGGGGGTGGGAGTGGCGTAGGTGTTCTTCTTGTGACGTTCGTCGTAGACGGGACCGTCGTAGGCCGTGCGCTGCCAGAGGATGCGGCCGGAGGCGGTGTCGAGGGAGAGGACGACGAGCTGGTGCTTGCGATCGACGCCGGTGGAGTCCGGGTGGCGGAAGGGCTGGCCTTCCCGGACCATTCCAGCGGGAGGTTCGTCTCCGGAGAGACGCCGTTGCCACCGGGGCCGCGCCATTGGGGCCAGTTCCCGGCCTGGGCCGCGAGGCAGAGAAGCGCGAGGGCCAGTGGACGAAGCATGGTGCCTCCTAATCGAGCGCGGCGATCTCCCCGGGAACGATTCTCCGGGTGCGGGGCAGAACACCCCGGGAACTGAGCCAGCCGACAAGGGTGAGAGTCCCGGTGAAGACCAGCAGCTCAATCACATCAGACGTGCGAGAGCGCGGAAGGGTCTTCCACAGAATGCCGAGAATCGGCTGGGCGATGCACACGGCCCAGACTGTGCCGTAAAAGTAACGGCGCTCGTGGCCCTCACCGGCTGTTGAGGGTTTCACGCGCGGCAGTTTACCGAGCGCGCCGAGGATCCAGATGGGGACGGCGATGGGGAAGTAGCCGTAGGAGTAGATCTGCTTCATCATCCAGACGCCGGTGGTGATGGCGACGATCAGGCCCGTGATGTTGAGGATGCCGTAGGTGACGGCAGCGCTCCAGGCGAAGGTGTAGCAGATGCGGCGGTAGAGAGGGTTGGGCCGATCCTCGGTGAAGCGAATGATGTAGGGGGCAGGTTCGCAGCCAGGGAGCTTGCCGCGCAGTCCGGCGATGCCGGTGCCGAGCAGTACGGCGGCGAGCCACCAGATCATGTTGCTGTTGAAGCCCTTGGCAAAGAGGGTGAAGGTGACCGGTCCGGGGATGAGGAAGAAGACGAAGATCCAGATGGGCCAGTGGTTGACCCTGTAGTAGGTCTTGTTCCGGGTGCGGATCTTGCGGTGGCTATCGTATTCGATCTTGACCTGCGGGTTCATTGGGAAAAGTTCAGTTTGGCATATCGGGCGCACGGCGCGCCCCGCGTGCGGCTACAATCGTGTCGAATGCAGATCGATCTCAGCGGACGCAAGGCACTGGTGACGGGCGGGATGAACGGGATCGGGCGGGCGATTGTGGAGGCGCTGGTGGCGTGCGGCGCGGAAGTGACGGCGGCCGACATCGAGGGAGGAGAAGCGCCGGCGGGGGCGCGCTGGGTGCGGGTGGATGTGACCGAGCCGGAGTCGATCGAAGCGGCGCTGGAGGATGCAGGACGGCCGGAGATCGTAGTGGCCAATGCCGGGATTGTTTCGATGGCGGCGCTGGACCAGACCACCAGGCAGGATTGGGACAGGACGCTGGCGGTGAATCTGTCCGGAGCGTTCCACACCGTACAGCGGGCGGCGAGGCACATGAAGGAGCGGCGCGGCGGGGCGATTGTGATGACGGCGTCGACGAACTCCTACGACGGCGAGCCGGAGCTGGCGGCCTACAATGCGACCAAGGCGGGGCTGCTGGGGATTCTCCATACGGCGGCGGGGGAGCTGGGGCCTTGGGGGATTCGAGTGAACGCGGTGTGTCCGGGGCTGATCCGTACGAGGCTGACGGCCGGGCATTTCGCGCAAGGAGAGCTGTTGAAGGAGTACTTCCGCCACATCCCGTTGGGCCGCGGCGGACACGCCGGTGAGGTGGGGCGTGCGGTGGCGTTCCTGGCGTCGGACCTGGCGTCCTACATTACGGGGGCGGCTCTGCTGGTGGACGGCGGGCAGATGGCGTCGAAGTTCGGGGCGTGGAACGAGTCGTTTGCACGGTTTGACACGGACCACTGGGAGCTGAAATGACACCCATTCTGCAGGCCGAGGGGCTGAGCCGGTACTTCGGCGCTGTGCATGCGGCGGAGGACATCACAATCACCGTGCAGCCGGGAGAGGTGGTGGGGCTGCTTGGGCCGAACGGAGCGGGCAAGACGACGATTCTGCGAATGATCGCCGGCATTCTGGCGCCGGACACCGGGCGGGTGCTGATCGACGGCATCGACATGGCGGCGGAGCCGCTGGCGGCGAAGGAGAAGATCGGGTTTCATTCGGGCGATACGCAACTGTACCAGCGGCTGAATGCGCGGGAGGCGCTGGAGTACTTCGGCAGACTGTATGGCGTGGAGGAGAGCCAGCTCCAGAAGCGGATCGACGCGCTGATCGCGCAACTGGAGATGGAGTCCTTCGCCGAACGGCCATGCGGGACGCTGTCATCGGGGCAGAAGCAGAGGGCGAACATCGCCCGGGCGTTTCTGCACGAACCGGATCTGCTGATTCTGGACGAGCCGACCAACGCGCTGGACGTGGTGAGCGGCCAGTTCATCGTGGAGGCGATCCGGCGGGAGAAGGCTGACGGCAGGGCCGTGCTGTTTTCGACGCACATCATGGGAGAAGCTGAGTACCTGTGCGACCGGATCGCGCTGTTGCACAAGGGCAGGCTGGTGGACCAGGGCACGCTGGGCGATTTGCTGGAGCGCTCCGGATGCGCCAACTTGACGGACGCGTTCCTGAAGACGATCGGCGTGCGGCGTACCGGGGAGGCGGCATGAGACTCGCGATTGTGTGGATCATCCTCCGCAAGGAATTGCTGGAAGCGTTGCGGGACCGGCGCACGATTTTCATGATGATCGGGCTGCCGATCCTGCTCTACCCACTGCTGATGATCGGCATGAGCCGGTTGCAGGAGGGACAGGAGGCCGCGCAAACAGCACGGGCTTCACGGGTGGCGGTTTGGGGCGAGTTGCCGGCCGAACTGGAAGCGCGGCTGGTGAAGCCGGGCAAGATGGAGTTGCTGCGATGGGCGGGAGCACCTCGAGGGATACGCGAAGGCCTTGAAGGCAAACGGTACGACGCGCCGCCTGCCCCGCCTTTCGACTACGAAGCAGACGACAAGCCTCCCAAGCCGCCCAAGCTGCCTGACGCGGATTGGGCACGGGCCGCGCAACAGGCTGTGCTCAACCGGGAGGCCGATGCGGTGGTGGTCCTGTGGCCGCGCTTCGAGGAGCGGATGAAGAGCGGCGGCAAGGCGGTGGCCAGCATTCTGTACGACTCAGTCCGGCCGGAATCGCGCAAGGCGCGCGACCGGGTGAGCGATCAACTGCGGATCTACCGGATTGACCTTCAGCATGAGCGCGAACGGCAGCGGGGGCTTCCGGCGGGCTTCGTGGCGGGCATCGAGATCCAGTCCAACAACGTGGCGAGCGAGCAGCGCAAGTCCGGCATGTTCGTCGGCATGCTGCTGCCGTACATGCTGGTTCTCTTCTCGGCCATGAGCGGCTTTTACGCCGCGATCGACATGACGGCCGGGGAGAAGGAACGCGGCACGATGCAAACGCTGTTGTGCGCGCCGGTGGAGGCGCTGGAGATCATCAGCGGCAAGTTCCTGGCTGTCTGGACCATCGCGATGATCGCCACCGTAGTGAACCTGCTGAGCCTGGCAATGACGTTCACGCGGCTGAAACTGCTGCCGGGGATGGAGGTGTCCGTACCGCTGTCGTCTTACCTGGTGGCGTTCCTGATGCTGATTCCCATTTCACTGATGGTGAACGCGGTGTTCCTGGCGGTGGGCGCATTCGCGAAGGACTTCAAGGACGGCCAAAACTTCCTGACGCCGATCCTGATGAGCCTGCTGGTGCCGCTGATGGCGACCATGACGCCGGGCATCGAGTTGAACGGCTACCTGGCGTTCGTGCCGGTGGCCAACATCGCGCTGATGGTCAAGGGGCTGTTTCTGGGCGAGTGGGCGGCGGACATGCTGTTCCTGGTGCTGCTGAGTTCGATGTGCTACGCGTCCATCGCGCTGGTGTTCGCGGCACACGTGTTTGAGAGGAACTCCGTGCTGCTGGGAGGCAAGGAAGCACTGGGCAGCATATTCGATTTCGGCCGCAGGCCGGGTTCGCGGCCGACCCCGGGGATGTCGCTGCTGGTGTTCGCGGCGGCGCTCGTGCTGGCGTTTTACGGAAGCCTGAGCCTGGTACGGTTCGGATTGCCGGTGATGCTGGCGGTGACGCAATACGGGCTGTTCCTTGCGCCGGTACTGCTGGTGATCTACCTCAAGGGCTACGACTTCACCGACACGCTGAACCTGCGCGGACTGTCGTGGCGAGGCGTCGCGGGGTCGGTGTTGATCGGTGTTTCGGCGTGGACCGTGGTCGGAGGTCTGCTGGTACGGCTGCTGCCGCCGCCGGAGTCGCTGCAGAAGGCGATGGAACGGCTGCTCCTGCTGGACGAGAAGCCGGCGCCGATGTGGGAGATGTGGCTGTTGGTGGCGATCACGCCAGCGCTGTGCGAGGAAAGCCTGTTCCGGGGGCTGATCATGAGCGGCTTCCGAAGGCTGGGCAAGTGGCCGGCGATTCTGGCGACCGGACTGCTCTTCGGCCTGGCTCACGCCTCCATCTACCGGCTGCTGCCGACGCTGGCGCTGGGCGTCATGATCGGCTACGCGGTGTGGAAGACGCGGTCGATTGTGGCGGGGATCATATGCCACGCGTTGAACAACGGGCTGATGGGGACGCTGGCGCGATCGAGGGACGTGATCGACCAGTTGGGCCTGAGCGGGCAGAAATACGTGCCGTGGGCGATTATCGCCGGCGGCGCGGTGGTGCTGGCAGCCGGGCTGTGGTTGCTGTCGCTCGAGAGAGAGGATCAGTCGCCGGCGGCGGCCTGAATGGTCCCCGGTGCGTTGCCTTCCAGGCGGTTGTTGACGAACAGGAAGACCACCTGTTTCCTGCGCATGGATTCCTCCATCAGTTGCCTGAGCCCTTCGCGCGCGGGCGGGTGCGGCTCCTGGATCTTCTCGTACGGCTGGAAGATCTTCACCGCCTGCTCATAGGAGCGCCCGGGGCGCAGCAGCGCGCGGGCGACTGCGAAGTCGGCAGTGAAGGCTTCCGGAACCGCAAGCTGCCTGGGAAGCTCGGGCATGCGGGACCAGGAGTTGAAGACGTGGGCGGCGTTGTGGTCGCGCAGGACGGCGAAGTAGCGGGGATCGAGGAACTCGTAATTGCGAATCTCCACCGAGTAGCGCCAGCCGGGCGGCAGGGCGGCCAGGAAGCGGCCCAAATCGCTGGCGAAGGAAGCGACGCCCTCGTAGTGACGCCTGGGAAGAGTGCCGAATTCAAATATGAGGGCTCCGACGCGCTCCTTGTAAGGCTCCAGCGGCTTCAGGAAGGCCGCATCGAAGAGAGCGGCGTTGAGGAAGGACTCGTTCAGGCCGCCGCCTCGGGCGCCGTAACGGGCATGCTTGGGCCACTCCTTGACGGTGATCTCCTCCGGCACTTTGAAGGCGAACTTCAGTTCCGGCGGAGCTGACTGGAAAAGCCGCTGCCAGTAGCTTTCGGAGGGGAACTGGTAGAAGGAGAAGTCGCCGCAGACAGCGGGGAACGTTTCGGCGTATTCGGCCAGACACTCGCTTTCGAACTTCTTCTGGGAGAAGCGGCCGCGCGTGAAGTACCGTTCCGGAGTGTAGACGGTTCCCATCCATCCCGGGTACTTCCAGGAACTGGTCCCAAAGAAAACGCCTTGCCCGGCAAGGTCTCTTAACCTCCGGGCCAGGGCGGAGCGCGCCGGCGGGCCCGGCTCCGGCTCCGGCCCGAAGAGCGACAGGTTCATTCCTCCCACAGTACACTTGAACCAATGACCCGTCGAGAACTGCTCGCCGCCCTGGGACCGGCCGCG
>JACRKW010000352.1 GCA_016215215.1 Acidobacteriota bacterium | reverse complement strand
TCCACTACGCCCTTCGGCCGCGGCCGGTTGCCCAGCACGTGCATGTCGCCATTCACAACATCCTTTGGGATCACCGGCTCGGCCCAGTTGAAATGCCGCGCCCCGTATGGGCAGGCGGCCATGCAGTACCGGCAGCCGATGCACCAGTCGTAATCGATCACCACGACCCCGTCCGCCTCCGTCCACGTGGCCCCCGTCGGACACACCTTCGTGCAAGGAGCGTTTCTGCACTGCTGGCAAGCCACCGGCACGTAGAACTTGCCCTCTTCCGGCACCTGCGCCGGGTTGTAGTACGGATCGGAATCGGCGAAGGAGACGCCCTTCTCCTTGTCCATCGACAGCACCCGGATCCAGTGCACCTGCGGGTCGCGCGACTGGTTGTTCTCCTCCACGCACGAGTAAACGCACCGCCGGCAGCCGATGCACCGCGAAATGTCCAGCGCGTAGGCGAACTCCACGCCCGGCTGCGCCGGAGTGTCCGATACTTTCACTCCCTTGCCGGCTCGCGCGCTGTAGGCCTTCTCCATCTCAATGAGCGCGCTGCGCAGCCTCTCAGGCGGCATCTCGTGCAGCCGCTTCGGCCCGCACGCGGTCATCAGAAACGTCGCTGCTCCGGCGGCCGCCCCGGTCGTGAACATCCTCCGGGTGACTTGCCCTCCCTGCTCCTCGACACTCATTAGGCGGCTCTCCTTTGTCCCTTACTCTCGCGACGCGCGGCTGGGCCGCGCCGGCACCGGCTTCGGAGCCAGGGCGCGGAAGCGCGGCTGGTGCGGATTGTGGCAGTGCGCGCACAGCAGGTACTTCTTCGCACCGCTCCAACTGCCCGTCCGCCGCCCGTGCACCCCGGCGCGCCAATCGCGCAACTTCTCCCCGTGACACTGCCCGCACAACCTGTAGGACTCCTCAAAGGACACACGCTCCCCGCTGGCCAGGTGCAGCCAGTCCCGGTCGGCCGCGTCGTGGCAGTCCAGGCACCACCGGTGCTGCTCGTCGTGCTTCAGCACAATGTCGTCGTGCATGTCCTTCAGCACGCGCCGCGTCCGGTTCGCCGTCATCCCCGCATGGCACCCCGAGCACGGGAACAGTCCCTCGGTGAAGGGCGGCGGCGGCACCTCCAGATGCTCGGCGCCGCTCGCCGGAGCCGGCTTGGCGGGAGCCGCCGGGGGCTTCTGCGCGTCACCTTCCAGCGAGATCATGCTCCCCACGACCATTAGTAGCGCCAGTCGCATCGCTCTCCCTTCAGGCGCAGCGCTGCTCCACCATGCGCTGCATCTCGCGCAGCCACATCGCTTGAAACAGTTGCAGCCTCTGCCCGATTACCGCCGCCAGGTTCAGCATCACCGTATGCCCTGCTGCCGGCCTCGCCTCCAGGAACGACCGCAACGCCTCCCGCGGCAGCACGATCAGCTCGGCCTCCATTGACGCCGTAGCCTTCAGTGTGAAGCGGTACGGGGGAATCAGCGCCGACCAGCCCACGGTCTGCCCCGGCGTCCGTTCCTCCACCATGACGTCCTCGTCCCGGCCACGGATCTGCATCGGCAGCGTCAGACGCACAACGCCCCGCTCGATGATGTACAGGTGGTCGGCGTCTGATCCGAGCGCAAAGAGCTGGGCGCCCTTGGCTACCGTGATCCGTTTGCCCGTCGCCAGGGCCTGGTCGATCTCTTCCTGCGCCAGTCCGCGAAACAGTTCGGGCTGTCCTCTTGTCATTGAGCCTCTCCTCCGGGACTAGTGAACCAGCGGCGAAACGGTCCTGCTGTGCAGCAGAGCCGCCGTCGGGTATTCCAAGAACGACTCGGCCGCGGCCTGCTCCAGCCGCACGTGGCTGTCGATCTGCAGCAACAGTGCTTCCACCGGTACTTGCGGCTGCACGGGCCGCGCTGCCTCGTCGCCGAAGAACCGCCCCTCGCCCACATGCACCACGGTATCCAGCTCAGGTTGCGCCGCCGGCGCCTGCGCCTGCTGATTGGTCGCCGCCCCGAATGCGATCACCGTGACCGCCAGGCCGAACACGCTCATACAAATCACCATGAGGAACATCTCCATGGGTTATCTCCTTCTGGCCGTTGCATTAGGCAAGTCCCGTGCCATTCCAGAAGACATTGAATTCATTGGGAAACATGCCTTGCCGACACCCTGTCCGCGCGTCAGAACTGTCAATTTGTCATGACGCCCGCGTCACAACCCCGCCTCACGCTACAATGGTCCAATACCCCCTTTCGTGTAGTCCCCAGCATGGCCCAACAAGTTCCCTTGGATTTCCTCGGCGATCTTCGCCGCACTCATACCTGTGGCGCTCTGCGCCTCTCTGACGACGGCGCCCGCGTTGTCGTGATGGGCTGGGTCCACCGCCGCCGCGATCTCGGCGGCGTCATCTTCGTTCATCTCCGCGACCGTGAGGGCGTCACCCAGATCGTCTTTCGCGCCGACGGTGATCCTGCCCTGCACGCCAAGGCAGAGATGCTTCGCTCAGAGTACGTGATCGCCATTGAAGGATTCGTCGAAAAGCGTTCCGACGACACCATCAATCCCACTATTCCCACTGGGGAAGTCGAAGTCGTCGCCGAGAAGATCTGGCTGCTCAATACCAGCGAGACGCCTCCCTTCCCCATGGAAGAGCACGTCGACGT
>JACRKW010000351.1 GCA_016215215.1 Acidobacteriota bacterium | reverse complement strand
GGCCGCATCCGTGTCGAAGGTGACACCACAGCGGAATTCCGACGACCATCTGTGGGACTGCGGCGTGGAGGCCCCGGCCTCGGTGCCACTGGATGGACCCGTCGAATCGGTCAGGACCTTACGTTCAAAATCGACTACCTCGACCCCGACCGGTATGGAGTTCAGGTTGACGGCCTGCCGGACGGCTTCTATACCAAGAGCATTCACGCCGGTGAAGCCGACGTGTTGTATTCCGGCGTCGACCTCACATCCCGAGCACCCGCCGAGGTTGAGATCCTCGTGAGCCCCAAGGCCGGCCTGGTTTTTGGCGTAGTTCGCAACCCGGATGCCAACCAGCCCGCCCCCGGCGCGACAGTCGTGTTGGTTCCCAATGACAAGCAGCGCCTCGCCATCCCCGCCTTCTACCACCAGGCGGCCTCCGACCAGCGTGGCCGCTTCAACTTCAAGAACGTCGCTCCGGGCGACTACAAGGTCTACGCCTGGGAAGACGTTGAGTCTACTGCTTGGATGGACCCCGAGTTTATGAAGCCCCTGGAATCCAAAGGAGAGGCCGTCACAGTAGCAGAAAACGCCCAGGCCACCGTTCAGATCAACCTCATCCCCGCTCGCTCCGAAAGACAGCTAGGGCAGTGAACAAGTAGGGGATCATCGCCCGCACAACTCTGGCCTCCGCAGGAGCCGCCTCAAATCGAACCGTGTCCTCTTATTTTCAGGACTCGCGCTTCACCAAACAGAGGCAACCATGCGCCACCTGCTCCTCATTGCCCTTGCCCTTCCGCTCTTCGCCCAGGAAGAGGTGATACTCAATCTGCGCCAGAGCACACCCATCAAGGTGCCCACTCGCGTCGATCCGCCGGTGCAGCTCAAGGTCACGGTCCGTAATGTGAATGACTTCCTTTACTCCTACCGAGGCTCCATCAAGGTCGACCCGACTCCGGACGTTCGACTCGGCGAGATATTCGGTCTTGATGCGACAGGCAAGACCGTGAACTGCACAGAGGTTTCGACTGCCCTCAAGCAACTCCAAGAAGGCCTAAAGTCCTTCCGTCTCAAGAAAGCTGAAGGAGGATACCCAAGTGTTCCTCTGGATGACTCTCTTGCTGCCTGGAGCAAGATCTCCTCCGCGTTCGAGCTTGTTCAGTCCGCCGCTAATGCCGGAAAGTGCAGCCTTGACGGCTACAAGGAGTCCTATCAGCAACTGGCGACATTACTCGCGAAGGCGGCAGCAGGATCGCACGAGTACACTTTCAATGCGACCCTCCCGGCCAACGGAACAGTCACCGTCACGATCGAGGAGTACTACGCCGGTGAGCCCACCGAGGCTGGCAAGCGAACCTTCAGCTTCAGCACCAGCAGCAGCCAGTTCTTCCTCTCAGTCGGCTTTCTCGCAACCCAAGTGCAGGCGCGATCCTACGACGTTGTTGATGTCGGCGTGGTCAAGGGCACTCCGGCGGTGCCGGCAACGGGCACCACCCCGGCCATACCGGCAGTCGACGACAAGACCCTCAAGGAACTCCGCATCCAGGGAACCGGGAGATACCGCCCTGCGGGAATGGTGCTCATGAACTACAAGCTCCCGTTGAAGTTCCTCAATTGGCCGGGTTCTGGGATTGCGCTCTCCGCTGGAACCGTATACCGCCCTGGCACGGCTGGCGGCAGTTCCGCCGCCACCAACTTCGGCGTATTCGCGGGCGGCTCCGTTCACCTCTGGGAGCGGTTTTGGATTACCCCTGGACTTCACATCGGCGAGTTCACCGACCTGCCGAAAGGTTTCAGCGCCGCCAACGGGCTGCGCGTTCCCGACGGCTATCCGTCATCTTTCTCAGGAGTGAACCGCTGGACCACTCGATTCGCAGTCGGGATCACATTCCGCGCCGCGGACTTCAAGGCTGCCACGGCTCTCCTCGAAGCCAAGCCGGCTTCATCCAGCACTGGTAGCAAACCGGATCCCAAGGCTCAAGGAGCGGCCGCACCCAAGGCGTCCGCCAAATAACCGGCTCCGCTCTGGCGCTGCCTTCCGCTTACGCCCCCGGGCGCTTGGCGGGCTTGCCGCCCTTGCCCATCTTGTCGATCTCGGAGAACTGCACCATCCGCCCCTCGTCCAAAGCCAGGTTGGACAGGATCACGGCGATGGAGTCCTGCATGCCCACCTCGATGTCCGCCCGCGGGTGCCCGCCCGTCCGGCAGTCGTTGAAGAACGACTCCAGCTCGATGTCCACCGGGTTCCGCTCCTCCAGTGGCACCATGATGCCCTTCTGGTACAGCCACATCCGGGCGAACTTCATTTCCTTCTCGAGGAAGCTCTCCTTGCCGGTCATCAGGTCCTTGTTCAAAAGGATGGGCAGCGGCCGCGATCCGGCAGCGGCAACCATCGTCGCCCCGGCCTTATACGCTTCCTTCTTCTTGGCGCCCGCCGGTTCCACCTTCGGCGGCGGGGCCGGCTCCCGGAACCACATCCCGATCGGCAGGTTGTTGTCGTCGCCGATCGTAATGTGGATCGACCCCTGCGTCCCGCAGATGATCTCGCCCATCTCTGTCCGCTGGCCGCCCACGCCGGACCAGTGCGACGAGCCCGGAATCCCTGTCCACACCAGCCGCCGGCCCTTCGGGTACTTATAGATGAGCTGGACGTTGTCCAGGATGTCCCGCCCGTCGTTCATGAAGTCGTGCGAGCCCATGCCCATCACGGCCTCCGGCGTCATCCCCAGCATCCAGTCCGCCACGTCGATCTGATGTGATGCCAGCTCCGCCACCAGCCCGCCCGAGTACTCCCGGAACAGCCGCCAGTTCGCCATCCGGACGTTCGGCACGTCCTTCTTCATCTTCCAGCCCGGGTTGCGATGCCACTGCGCCTGCACGTAGGTCACGTCGCCCAGCATGCCCTTCTCGATCATCGCCCGCGCCGCCTGATACATCGCGCTGTAGCGCCGCTGCAGGCCGGTCTGCAGCACCTGTTTGGGCTTGGAGGCCTTCTGCGCGCGCAGCGCGTGAACCTCCTCCGCCTTGAACACCAGGCTCTTCTCGCAGAAAACGTGCTTGCCGGCGTCCAGCGCGTCGCGCGTCACCGGGTAGTGCATGAACAGGGGAGTGGTGACGAACACCGCCTCCACGTCCTTGTCCGCCAGCAACTCACGGTAGTCCTTGTACTTCTTCGGGTTGCTGCCGATGGTCTCCGCGCCCTTCTTCAGGGCGTCGTCGGTCAGGTCGCAGATCGCCACGCACTTGCCCGTGTCGATGCTCTTCAGGTGCTTCAGCAGGTAGGAGCCCCGGCTGCCGGTGCCTACCATCCCAAATTGGATGGAGTTGGTGGCGGCACGGGCGGGAAGGATGGCAGGGGCGCCGGCAATGACGGCTGCGCCGGCTACCTTCAGGGCGTCGCGGCGGGTCAAGTCGTTCGATTCAGCCATGAGCTCTAACCTCGGGAGGGATTTCAAACTGGGGAGATCGCGGAGGACGATTCCGCCACCTATTCTATCCTGAAACGACCCGAGCGGCTATAATCGCTGGGAGCCAGATGGACCGCCCCGGCAACATCACCACCCTCCTCCGCCAGTTGCGGCAGGGGGACTCCTCCGCCGAGGAGCGCCTGCTCGGCCTCGTCTACGAAGACCTCCGCCGCCTTGCCCAAAGCTGCATGCGCGGCGAACGCGGCGGCCACACGCTTCAACCGACAGCCTTGCTCCATGAGACCTGGATGCGGCTCATTCGCGACAGCGAGATCGACTGGCAGAACCGGGCTCACTTCTTCGCCCTCGCCGCCCGCGCCATGCGCCGTATCCTCGTCGAGTATGCCAGGCGCCGCGGCAGCGCCAAACGTGGCGGCATTCGCGCCCGCGTCGAACTCACCGACGGCTTGGTCGTCTCCGAGGATCAGATTGAGCGCATCCTCGTCGTCGAGGAGGCCCTCGACGAACTCCAGGGCTTGGACGCCCGCCAGGCCCGCATCGTCGAAATGCGCTTCTTCGGCGGCCTGACCGAGGACGAAGTGGCCGCCGTGCTCGGCCTCACCACAAGGGCCGTCAAGCGCGACTGGCAGATGGCCCGCGCCTGGCTAGGGACGCGCCTTGGCGCGGACGGAGCCTCGGGGCCGCCGGATGTCTAGAATTGGTCGAACATCGCCTTGCTGAACTGGGTTTTGACTCGTCAGGCAGCAGCCTCTCGCTGGGCAGGTTTACTCATCGGATCTCTGTCGAAAGGCTGTTTTCCGGCCCGTAGTTGGAGAACCTCTATTACCTTTGGAGAAGGCTCCTGAGAGAAGTCCACCTTAGCCTTTGAGGCGAGAAGCTCCAAGCCATCCACCTTCTCTTCCCCACCATCGCGATGCCATTGCGCACGACGATGATCATCCCGCTTTGCTCAGAGTTGAGTGTACAAGAAGGGTCTGGATCTCTGCGATTCATATGAAGGATCTTCGCAATGGTCGTAACTCTTTTGCTAAACGCTATTGCGCTGGTTTTCGATTGGCTGACGAAGAAGCTCTTGACCCACTGTGGACTGCTCCTGCCGTAGGGGCCGTGTTCGTTGTCCCCGTAGTTGGCCCTAATGAAGTAGTTCGGTTTTGACCTACCCGCAAGAAGGACCTCCATTCCCGGAGGGAAGTATGCGTGACGCGTGCTGAGATTGCTCCGTTGAAACATGGTTTTCGCCTTCTGATTGAATGAGGTGTAACGGGTGAGTAGACTACCACGCATGCATGCCGCGTTGAAGAAGAATGCTAGATGATCCGGCGAGAAGCTCACCGGCCTGTCGGCTCGTGGACGCTGGGAGCCTGGGGCCGCTGGCCGTCGGAGAGGATGGGGCCGCATTCCTTGGCGCTGGGCTCGAGCGTGGCGGCGACACAGGCGGTGCTGTGGATGACGTAGGGCGATCTTCCGGAACTGCGAGGATCCATCCTGGCGGCGGACACGCGTGATCTGCGATCGACGCGCCATTGCCTGCGCCGTCGCTCGACGATTTCGCCAGCCCGGTGTGCGCCGTCGTGTCGCGAGTGGGCCTGCGCGGAAGAGCAGTAGAATCCCTCTACTTGACTGCTTTGAAGAACGCCGAATCCAGGCCGAGCGACTTGGCGAGATCGAGAAACGCAGGGTCTTCGAACATCGGCCGGAAGGTCGGGTTGAGCAGGTTGCCGAGCAGAGAGGGCTCGTTGGCGCGCACGCCGGCCTCCAGTATGCGCAGGGCGCGGGGATAGTCGCCGCAGGTGGCGTAGACTTTGGCGAGCAGGCCGGCCTCGAACTTGCCCTGCTTCCACAGTTCTTCCAGGCGGACGGCGATGCGCAGGGCTTCGGCGCGGCCGGCGCGGTCGCCGCGGCGGGCGAGGATGCAGGCGCGGTAGGAGTCCAAGGCCGGGCCAGTCATGTATCTGGAGGCGAGGCGGCACGATTCGAGGCCTTCGTCGTAGAGCCCGAGGAACTCCTGGGCGCGAGCTGCAGCGAGGTAACCGAGGTCCTGGAAGGGCTGGAGCCGGACCAGCTCGCGGGCGACGTCGAGGGATTTTTCGAACTCACCCGTGCGAATGTACTCGGCGGCGAGTTGCTGGTTGAGTGTGAGTGAGGCCGGGTCGTCCTGAAGCCCCGTAAGGATCTGGTCGATCGCCTCCCTCGAGCGGCCGGACTTGCCGAGGAAGGAGGCATACCAAAGGCGCGACTCGGCGCGTTTGGGATCGAGTCGCACGGCGCGGAGGAGGTAGGGCTCGGCCTGTTTCCAGCGTTTCACGTCGATGGAGATGATGTAACCGAGGATGCCCACGGCGCGGGGCGAGTTCGGCTCCAGCGCCACCGCCTTCTCGGCGGCGCGGCGCGCGGCAGGCAGGGCGATGGCGGAATCGCCGAGCGTGAAGTTGGCGATTGCCGCCCACGCCGTAGCCAGTCCAGCCCAGGCATCGGCATATGTAGGCTCCAGGCGGACGGCTTGTTCGTACTCGGAGACAGCGTTCTTCAGATCCGCCGCGCTGCGGCGGCGGACGAACTCCTCGCCGACCTTGAAATGGCGTTCGGCCTCGGGGTTGCGAGTGGGGCGTGTCTTCCAGAGAGTGCCGGCGGCGGTGACGGTGATGATGAGAGCGGCGGCGGCGGCCAGAGTCCGGCGCGAGACCAGCGGGCGTCTCGGACCGGCGCCTTCGAGAATCGCCAGCACGGCCTCGGCACTCGGAGGACGGCGGGCAGGGTCGGCTTCGAGGCAGGCCAGCGTTGCCGCCTCCCAGTTGCGGTCGAGGCCCTTGACGATCTCGCGTGGCGACGGCGCCGGCCCGCTGAGCCGGCGTAGCGCGACAGCCAGCGCGGTGTCGCCTTCAAACGGATGCCGGCCGGTGACGAGTTCGAACAAGACGACGCCGAGCGCGTGGATATCGGCGGCGGTTGTGACCGAGCGCCCCTGCAACTGTTCCGGGGCCATGTAGGCTGCGGTGCCGACAATGGCGCCGGTGGCGAAGAGCGACTGTGTCAGCCCCGCGGCGGGGCTCTGCTCGCGGGCCAACCCGAAGTCGGTGATGACCGCGCGCGGGCCGCCAGGGGTGGCGATCAGCACGACATTCGCGGCTTTCAGGTCGCGGTGGATGATGCCCGCGGCATGGGCCGCCGACAGGCCGTGGATCAACTGGCGGGCGATGGCGGACGCCTCCTCAAAGGGGAGCGGCTCCCGGCGGAGGCGGGCTTCGAGAGACTCCCCGTCGAGGAACTCCATGATAAGGAAGACCAGTGGTGGGCCATGGCCGGTGACGGTGGTCTGGACGTCGAAGACCCGGCAG
>JACRKW010000334.1 GCA_016215215.1 Acidobacteriota bacterium | reverse complement strand
CTGGGGGGCGCGGGAGTGCTGTCGACCGGCCAGGAGGCCGGTCCCACCGGGCAGCCCGGGGCTCACGCCTCGGGACAAAGGAGCGCCATAGCCGCTTGCTGGGGCGCGTGGGGGAGTGCCGTCGACCGGCCAGGAGGCCGGTCCCACCGGGCGGCCCGAGGCTGAAGCCTCGGGACAAAGGAGCGCCGGACCCGCTGGGTGGTGCGCGGGAGTGTCGTCGACCGGCCAGGAGGCCGGTCCCACCGGGCGGCGTCGCCGCTCGGGGCGCGGAAGCGGCCAGCAAGAATGATATTTCGGAATCTGAATATACCGCTGCTGTGATATGTTCGGGTGGCGGCGGCAACTTCGTGGGACTCCAGCGGAGGGGCAACCGCATCCGGAGGTTCCACTATGCCGCCTGAACGGTTCCTCAGTTCTCCGCGTCAGGTCCATCCATTGCTTTCCCGCCGCAGCATGCTTCATGCCGGGCTGTTTCCTCTGCTTGCACTGCGCGGAGAAACCGGCGCGGTCATCCCAAGCGGAGTGCTGCGCATGGCTCCGGCATTGCCACTGGAAGGCGGCGAAGCGGGCCAGCACGGGTTGGCCATCAGCCCGGACGGATCCACCGCCTACGTGTCGTTCAAGTCCCCCGACGTTGTCCTGGCGGTTGACTTGCGGACCGGACGCTTGCGGTCCTCCATCGACCTGGCCCCGGCGGGCTCCAGGCTGTCGTCCAGCCAGGCGGTGCTGTCCGCGGACGGCAAGTTGCTCTTCGTGGTCAACCACGGCGTCGAGAACGTCGCCGTCATCGACACAGCGGCGGAACGGGTGGTGAATGTGTTCCGGTTCGTCTCGGGGTGGGCAGATCCGATGAAGGCGGGCCCCGGCGGGAAGGTCCACATCGGACTGTTGGACGGGCAACTGGTCACCGTATCCAGCGCCGATCTCTCCTACAGGGCGTTGTCTTTCAAGGCGAGCTTCACCAACATCGCGCTCTCACCACAGCGCCCCAATCTCCTCTACGCGATCAGTTCCGAGAGCTACGGCATGCCTCAGCGGACCGGCGAGAGGTTCTTCTGCGCCATAGACCTCGATACAGGGCTCGAGCTGCGGCGCGTGCGGTTGCCGCAGGAGCTTTCCCGCGCATCCGGGGGTATTACACGGCTGGAGGTGTCCGCATCCGGCGATACCGCCTACCTCGGATCCAACTTCATTGAGTACGGGAAGAACTCGGGCTACATTACGCCATTCGACCTGAAGAACTTCCAGTGCGGCGCATCAACGGCCATCGAGGACGGAGTCTCAGACTTCGCGATTCATCCCGAGACCGGCCGTCTCTTTGCTATGGGGGAACTGTGGGGACCGATGGAGGGGCGGGAGGATGGCAGGCTTTTCATCTCGGAATGGGACCCCTCGTCACAGAAGATCACGCGACGCATGCCGGTCTTCCCCTGCTACGCGACGAGCGCCATCGTGTTCGACCCGTTGGATCCACGGTTCGTGTACGCGACCGACGGACCCATGAGTCTGATGCGAAAAGTGGATCTGCAGACAGGCGCTGAAGTGATGCGGGTGCGGTTCTATCCGGGCAAGAGATACCCCAGCGCGGCAGCCAGGTCGGGATCCGTGGCCTACATCACCTGCTCTCAATCTCCTTTGATCCACAAATTGGATCTCAATTCCGGGAGGCTGTCCGGAAGCGTGGACCTTCCAGGGCTATCGGGCTCCTTAGAATGCGGCTACTTCGACGGGAAGCTCTATGTGGGGGGCTACAACTACTTCTCTGTGATCGACGCCGCGGACGGCTCGCTGATCTTCGACCGCAGGATGCCTGACGGACTGTTCCTGGGCAGCTTGCGGTTCTTCCGCGACAAGATTGCGGCGGCGGCGGGTCCCGTCGGCGGGGACCTGGACCGGATGCTCATTCTCGACGCCCGTACCCTCGATGTCCTCGGCACTTTCCGCTTCGAACTTCCGCTGGTCGGGAGAAGAGGATGCGCAGTGGCGTCGCCGGACGGGTCCAAGCTGTACGTCCAGCAGGGAGTCTACCGTGAAAAGACGATCCTGCAGGTATTGGATTCCGAGACGCTGCGGGTCCGCAAGAGAATCGAGCCGCCCACCACATCCGAGGAGGGAGGCGACGGCGAAGTGGGAGAGTTCGACGAGCAGAGGCGTATCGCGTACTTGGGCGGCAACAGATCCATCTATAAGGTCCACATGGACACCGACGAGTTGCTGGGGGTGATGAACATCAGCGATGTCTTCAAGGCGATGGGCAGACCGAATACCCAGCCGGAAAGCAACTTCAGCGGCATCCACCTGTCGCCGGCCAAAGACCGTCTCCTGATCGTGTCTTCCAGCGGACATTGCGTATTTCAGTACGACCTGCGGAATGAGAAGTGGATCCCGGAGATCGTCAGGGTGGGCATGAACCCCGGCGTTACCGTAGTCTCCCCGGACCGGAAGTACTTGTACACGGTGAGCGGCCGGTCCGATACGGTCGCCCGCCTGGACACGACCACGGGCGAACTGCTGGACGTCATGCCGCTGGGTGGACCCGTGTCGCAACTGAACATAGGAAGCCTGTCGCACGGGGCCAGCCTTCAGAGTTTGCCGGTGGTGCCGGGTTGTTTGATGGTGATTCGTGATTGGGGGGGACTTCCGGGCGAGATCGGCCCACCGTTTCTGACCTCGCTCCAGTTGGACGCCGACGGCCGGGTCGCTACCGAACTGGCCGAGACCAAGGTGCTTTTCGACGGGGTGCCGGCTCCTATCCTGTCTGCCTATGCCGCCAAGGTAGGCGTCGTTGTGCCTTACGGTGTTGGGGGCAAGAACAAGGTGACGGTGCAACTCATCTACCGGGGCGAGGAGACTTTTCCAATCGAGTTTAACGTCGCTGACGCCTACCCTGGCATCTTTACCGTAGATTCTTCCGGGCAAGGGCAGGTGGTGATGGTCAACCAGGACGGCACGCCGAACGGACCCGCGAATCCGGCGGCGAGAGGATCTGAAGTCGTGTTCTATGCGACCGGCTGCGGCCAGACGGACCCCCCGGGCGTAGACGGAGAGTACCCCAAGGATGTGCTTGCGCGTCCTGTTCTGCCGGTGTACGCCTGGATCCAGGGACAGGAGGCTGAGGTGCTCTTCGCGGGCTCGGCGCCCGGGATGGTAGCCGGCGTGACGCAGATCAAAGTAAGGGTGCCCCTGGACATTCCCTTCGACGTCCAAACTCCTGTGAGTGTGAAGGTGGGTGGCTGGCCGCCAAGCCAGGATGGTGTGTGGATGGCGGTGGGTTAGAGCCGGGCCGAGTGCGGCGCGGCGGATGTTCAGCTGGCCGATGCAGGGCCGCGTGGATTGCGGGAGGTACTCCGCCCCGATGAGAAGGGGGGGCAACGGCGGCCCGGGGCTGAAGCCCCGGGACAAAGAAGCGCCGTACCCGGTTGCTGGCGCGATGCAGTCAACTTGTACCCGCTCGCTGACGCTCGCGGCTCTACGCGCAGGGGGGCGGGCGGCCTCGCAGAATAAGGAGCCGCCATACCCGGTTGCTGGTGCGCGGCAGTCCACATGTACCCGCTCGCTGACGCTCGCGGCTCTACG
>JACRKW010000333.1 GCA_016215215.1 Acidobacteriota bacterium | reverse complement strand
GGCGCCGCGCCCGGAGTAGTCCAGCGTGTGGACCACTCGCGGCTGCCGGAACCGGTGCGGAGCAATGGTGGAGTAGACGCCGTGGCCGTCCACGGCGGCCAGCAGGAGGTTGCCGGAGCCGTCCAGACGCACGTCCCTGACCGGGGCTTCGGGCAGCGGAGCACCCAGGCGGGTCCAGGGCGTGGGCTGAGCGGGGGCCCGCAGGTCCGCCAAAGTCATGAAGACGCCCTGGGCGGTGGCGGCATAGATGGCGCCGGTGGAGCGGTCGGCGGCGATTCCGTACGCCGGGCCTTCGGCCAGGTTGGAGGAGAGGTCGTCCCAGTAGACGCCGGCGTTCAACGTGCGCAGCACGCGGGGCGCGCCGGCAACGGTGGATGCCACGGCGGCCAGGGCAAAAGCGCGGTCGGCTGGGTCCAGCCAGATGCGTTCCACAGCACCGGATCCGGGCGCCGCGGCGAAGTTCCGCCAGTTTGCACCGGCGTCGAGGCTGACCCACAGCCGGCCGTCGGCGCCGCCGGCATAGACAGCGTCACCTGAGACGGCGACGGCGGTCACGGGCGCGTTCAGGCTCGTGGAGAGCGCACGCATCAGGGCCGCTTCGTCGTCCAGAATGGACTTCTCGGCCGGCATCCAACCATGCCGCTGGCCGGGGAGCCATTCGTATTCACGGGTAGCCGCAGCTTCCTGCACGCCGATGCGCAGGCCTCGCGTGCCGGCCGGCGCGGCCAGAATTCGTCGAACCGGCAGGTTGGGGAGCCCATCGTTGACGCCCTGCCAGGAGAGCCCGCCGTCCACCGAGAACCACACGCCGGTGGCGGTGGCGGCGGCGATGCGCTGCTCGTCCGCCGGATCCACGGCGAGGTCTTGCACGGGTGCGCCCAGCAGCGAACCGCCGCGGAACAGCGTGAGGTTGCGCCAGTTCAGACCGCCATCCTCGGACCGCCAGGCGTGCTTTCCGGAGGCGTAAACGGTGGCCGAGCCGGCCCTGGCGGGCTGCAACCGGGCTCCAGACTCCGGGGCCCGGGCGCCGGCAGGAGCTGCCGTGTACGACTCGGCGGGCTGCGTCGCGGCAGGCTGCCACGATTCCAAGTCCTGTGTTGTGTATGTGGTCCCACCGGCGAGCCGGGTGGAGAGGCGGCCTTCCGGACCGAACCAGACGCGCTCTACAGGCCCGCCGGCGGCGGACGGCAAACCCAACAAACGTAAAGAGTTGCCGACTTTCCGCCACTCCGGCTGCAGGTTTTCCGGCTGCGCCAGGGCAGGAACCTGCATAGCCAGCGCCGCGGCAACTGCCGCGGTCTGGAGCCAGCGCACTGTGTTCGGCCTAGACATGCACTGTGTCTATTCTACCCGACATGATCGTCCGTCCCTTGCTGGAAGTTCATGTACATGGCTGATTTTTCAACAAAATTCCCCTCGGGACCCCTACTTGCAACGTAGTTTTGGTGATAGAGTAGAGGTCTGCGAGACCGTATGCGCGCAGCACTGAGGAGCAGTATCGGCGTGGCCGTGGCGCTGACCGCCATCTTCGCCCTCTGTGTGCCCGTTCTCTTCGCCCAGTTCCCCTTCCTCGCCGATTCAGCCGCCAAGGCCATCAACGTCCAGGGCAGCGTCTCGCTGCTGAGGGATTCGGCTTTGTGGGCTGTGAATACCGGCGATTCGATCCAGGCCAAGCAGGTCATTGTCACTGGTCCTGACGGCTATGCCGCCTTCAAGGTATCAGACGGCAGCACGTTTGAGGTGTTCCCCAACTCTCGCGTCGTCTTCCGGGCCAATCCGGGCAACTGGCGCGACCTGGCCGATGTCTGGCTGGGGCGCATCCGCGTGCATATCCAGAAGCTGGGCGGGCAGCCGAACCCGAACCGGGTCCATACTCCCACCGCTGTGATCTCCGTTCGAGGCACCATTTTCGACGTCAATGTGGATGACGGCGACGAGACCACGCGGGTTGCGGTGGAAGAAGGCCAGGTCGCGGTGGAGCACCGCTTGATGCCCCGCGACGGCGACCCGAAGATTCTGAACGCCGGCGATGAACTGATCGTCTATCGCAACACGCCGATTGCTTCGCTGCGCCGCATCGACCGCGGTCGTGTGATGCAGTATGTGGCCGACGCGGTGTGGAACATTCTGACCCGCACGCCCCGCCTTGGCGGCGGCGGCGGAGCAGGCGCTCCCACGGGAGGCACTGTGCCTCCGCCCACGGGCGGCGGACCGTTGCCCGGCGACACGGGCGCCACGCCACCACCGCCACCCCCTCCGCCTCCGCCCCCGCCTCCTCCTGGCGGTTAATGGACCGCGCGAGTTTTCAGCATTTCCCACAATTCAGGCCGGTGCAGGTACACTAGCGTTAGAGTGCTGAACGGCATCGCATTGTTCCTGTTGGCCGCGCAATCGCCGGCGCCGGTTGCCGGCATCCCTCCCGACTGGGAGTTGAAGCCGCGGGTGGAGCAGATCGGCACAGAGGTGGCGCGCCTTCGTCCGTTGCTCAACCAGTTGCAGCCTGAGAAGTGGACCGCCGCCGGCGCCCCACAGGCATACGAGAAACAATACAAGGAGTGCCTGAGGGGCATCGATTCGGTGCAGAGCGCCGCCGCGGGGCTGGCCGCGCAACCCTCGAAACTCTCCCTGGCTGTCGAGACGCTGGTGCGGATTGAGTCGCTGATGCAGCTGAACTCCAGCGTGAGCCAGGCGGTCCGGCGCTATCAAAACCCCGCTGTGGCCGACTTGCTGGACAGCGAAATCACCGCGGCCGGCATCAGCCGTGAGTGGCTGCGCCGCCACGTCGCCGATCTGGCGGCGGTGCGGGAGAAGGAGTTGGAAGTGGCCGAACAGGAAGCCCAGAAGTGCCGTGGGCAAGCAGCGCGTCCGGGGGTACGGAAGTGAACGCTCCAGCCACGAACGCCCAGGCCGGCCGTTTTGCCTGCAGCATCTGTGAAGAGCCCTCGCTCCACATCTGCTGCTGGTGTACCAAGGATGCCTGCGACAACCACCTTTGCGCGCGCTGCAATCGGTGCAGCGACTGCTGCGAATGCGACCAGTCGCGCGAGCGCGCGACGGCGGAATAGCGAGCCGAACAGTGACTAAGCGGATCGTCTGCCTCCATTCCCATCCCGACGACGCCGAGATCTTCGCCGGCGGCACGCTGGCCCTGCTGGCGGGCCGCGGGCATACGGTGATCATCGCCACCATGACAGCGGGCGACTGCGGCTCGGTGGAGTTCGGCCCACAGGAGATCGCCGACATCCGCCGGCAGGAGGCGCTTCGCGCGGCCACGTTGATCGGCGCCGAGTACCATTGGGTGGGCTTCAAGGACCTTTCCATCTTCGACGATGACGCCTCGCGCCGCCGGGTGACCGCGGCGCTGCGCCGCTTCCGCCCGGATATCGTCCTCACCTCCTCGCCGAAGGACTACCACTGCGACCACGAGACCACGGCCAGACTGGTAACTGACGCGTGCTTCGGCGCATCGGCTCCGAACTATCTGACGCAGGCCTACGACCAGTCCCCGGCCCTGCCGGCCATCCCGCATCTCTATTACGTCGACCCGGCGGAGGGGACCGACCGGGACGGCAACCTGATCGCGCCGCGTTTCTTGATCGAGGTGGGCCGCACGAGAGCCAGCGCGCCTGGCTCCGCAAGCAGCACGGCATGGACGACTACATCGTCACGATGGAGGAGTGGACCCGCTCCCGCGGCCGGCTCTGCGGCGTCGAATGGGCCGAGGGCTTCCGGCAGTACGAGGGCCACGGCTACCCGCGCACGCCGCTGCTGCAGGAGTTGCTGGCCGACCACGTGCGGGTGCCGGTCTAGGCCGCGCGCGGGCGGTTCACCCACAACCAGAAGGCGAAGCCGCACATCGGCACGGCGGTGGCCGTGAGGAAGGCCGCCTCCCACGCTCGGGCGTCCAGCAGGCGGCCAAACCAGGGCATGGACAGCGCCACGAAAGCGGACCAGGCGCCGGCGCCGAGGCCGGCGATCAGGCCGGCGTGCGAAGTAGTGAATACCTGGGTGGCGTAACTGATCGAGACGATCACATTGCCGCCTGCGACGAACATCGCCCAGAAGAGCAGCGCGAGCAAGAGTGGGAACGACTCAATGCGTGCGCCGAACGCCAGAGGCAGCGTCATCAAAGCCGCGGCGGCGGTGAGTTGGCGGTAGACAGACAGAGGGTCGCTGTTGCCGCGCCCCAAACGGTCCGTCATCCAGCCCCAGAGGAAGTAGCCGCACTCCCATCCGAGCGGTGGAATCCAGAGGACGTGGCCGATCTCGAGCTGCGACTTGCCCAGCGCGCGGGCAAAGTACAGAGGCGCCTGGTAGATGACAAACGCTAACGGCAGGCAGCCCAGGGCGTAGGAAGCCATGAAGGACCACAGGCGGGCGTCGCGCCAGTCGATGGGGGTAGGCGGATGGGTCTTGCCCGGCGGGGTGGCCGGTCCCGCCAGATCTGGGCGGCGGCTGATGAACCACCACATCGCCAGCCATGCCATGCCGGTGACGCCGGTGAAGAGGAATGCGGCGCGCCAGCCCCAGGCGCTGAAGATCGGCGTCACGATCAGCGGCGTGAGCACGGCGCCGAGCGACCCGCCGGAGTAGGCGATGGCCACGCCCCTGGCACGCAGCCGCTGGGGAAGGGTCTGGACGACGGTCCTGAGGCCACCCGGAAACGTCGCGCCTTCGCCGAATCCGAGCGTTGCCCGTGCGATGGCGAAGCCGGCGAATCCGGATACGAAGGCGTGCGCAGTCGACGCGGCTGTCCACAAAGCCACCGCCACGCTCATGCCGCGGCGGACGCCGAAGCGGTCCAGCCAGCGGCCCCAGAGGGGGTTGCCGGCCATGTAGGCCACCGAGAATGCAGAGATGATCCAGCCGTACTGCTCGGCGGAGAGGCGGGTTTCGTCCAGGATGGTGGGCGCCAGCAGGGCCAGGGTGTTGCGGTCGATGTAGCTGATCAGGCTGACCAGCAGCATGGAGGCCGCCGGGACCCAGATCCGCCACGGGGATGAAGACATTGTTGTAGTGTAGCGGCTCACCGGGCGGTGCCGGAACGAATGGCGATCAGTCTTTGGCCGTCTGGGCGAGGAAGGACCTGGTGGTCGGGTGTTGCGGGTCCTCGAAAACCCTGGCCGGCGGTCCGTTTTCGACGTCATAGCCATCGGCGAAGACGTGAACCTGGTTGGCCACGTTGCGGGCAAATCCCATCGAGTGCGTGACGACGATCATGGTCTGCCCGTCGCGGGCGAGATCCGCCATCAATGAGAGGATTTCACCGGCCATGACCGGGTCCAGCGCGCTGGTGGGCTCGTCAAACAGGATGGCGTCCGGCTCCATGACCAACGCGCGGGCAATCGCGACCCGCTGCTGCTGACCGCCTGAAAGGTTTCGCGGATAGGCGCCCTGTTTCCCGGCCAGGCCGACGCGCGCAAGCAATTCCTGCGCGCGCTCCACAGCCTCTTCCCGCTTCAGCTTCAGAACCTGGGTGGGCGCTTCGATTACGTTTTGCAGCACTGTCAGGTGCGGAAACAAGTTGAACTGTTGAAAGACGAAGCCGACCTGACGGCGCACGCTTTCAAGAAGGCGGGCGTCGGACCGCGGGTTGGTGGCGGGGGTGAGCACATGGTCACCGACGCGAACCTCTCCGCCTTGAAATGGCTCCAGGCCGTTGATGCATCGCAGGAAGGTGCTCTTGCCGCCGCCGGACGGCCCGATGATGGAATGGACGTCTCCTTTTCGCACGTCCATCGAGATGCCCTTCAGCACCTCATTGGCGCCATGTCTCTTGACTAGGCCCCTGACGGCGATCATGACTGCGGCTCCAATCCCAGACGGTTCTCGATGTGCCGCGCGGCCACCGACATGGGGTAGCTCATCATGAGGTACAGCAGGGCCGTGAGTCCCATCAATTCCACGGTCGCCTGCGTGCTCAGCGAAAGCACCGAAAACCTCTTCGTCAGTTCGACGATGGTCACCACCGAGCACACCGAGGTGTCCTTGAACAGGGCGATGAAGTCATTCACAACGGGAGGAATGACGATGCGGACCGCTTGCGGCACAATGATGCGGCGCAAGGCCTGCGTCTTCGACATGCCCAGTGCCAGGGCCGCCTCCATCTGACCCTTGGGGATGGCCTGCAAGCCCGCCCGGTAGATCTCCGACTCGTAGGCTGAGTAGTTGATCGCCAACCCGAGGATGCCCGTCCAGATCGGCGGGATTGCCATGCCGAGCTCGGGCAGGAAGAAGAAGATGAAGTAGAGCTGGAGCATCAGCGGCGTGCCGCGCAGGAACTCGACGTACCCGGTGAGCGGTAGCCGGAGCCAGGCGTGGCCGTAGAGACGGCCGAGCGCGATCATCAGGCCTAACAGGATGGCCAGCGGGAACGAGAGACACGAAAGCAAAACCGTCATTCCGGCCGACTGGAGCAGGATGACGCTGTAATCCCGGACTACCTGCCAGCCGCGTTTCCTGGTTTCGAGCCGGACGGCAGCCTCGGCCGGCAACCGGTTCTTCTCCACGGGCACGTCGGCCGCCTTGAGGTACCCGTAGAAGCGGCCCTTCCCGGCGATGTCGGCCAACTCCGCCTGCTGCGCATTCCAGATGCCGTACTTGCGGTAGATACGCTCGAAGTCTCCGTTGCGCACCATCAGCACGATGGCCTCATTGAGCGCCTGCAGGAATGCCGTCTCCCCCTTCCTGACATAGATGACGTAGTAGCCTCGAGCCACCGGCTCGCCGATGCGGCGCAGGGCCGGGAAACGTGGCGCGTAGAAAGAGGTGACCGGAGTGTCCTGGAGCGTGGCGTCGAGCTTGCCGGTCTCCACCTCGCGCATGCCGTCAGTTGTTCCCGCGTAGGAAAGGACCTCGCACAACCCGCCGCAGAAAGCGCGGGCGTAGGACTCCGCCGCCGAACCGGAGAGGACGCCGATCTTCATCGGCGCAGCGCCCGCCCCCTTCTTGAGATCGGCCCAGGAGTTGATCCTGGCGTCGCCTTTGCGCCCCATCAGTTGCAGGGCGAAGACGTAATAGGGAATGGTGGCGTCCATGAGTTCGGCGCGTTCCGGCGTGAACTCATAGCCGTTGATGATGGCGTCCACTTTGCGGGCGCGCAGCATGTCGGGCATCGTCTCCCATTGCCCTTGCGTGAATTCCGCCTTCAGCTTGAGATACTCGCCCAGGCGATTGGCTACGTCGACATCGAAGCCGGTTACTTGAGCAGGGTTGTCTTCCTTGGGATAGACGTAAGGCCCACCGCCCTCCTGGTCGCCGCCCCACAGCATCCGGCCGCTTTTTCGCATCTCCGACAGGACGTCGCCGGAGGCCGCGGCCGGCACCATAAGTACTGTCAGAATGCAGGCCGCCAAGCCGCGATACCGTCCCCTCATCCGCTTCTCCTCTTCCATCTCGGCGTACCCTATGTAGGTCACGTCCTTGCCGGTCGTTTGTCCCCCAGCAGTTCGCTGACCGTGAGCAGTTCGTAGCCCTGGTCCAGCCATTGGGGCAGCAGGAGTTTCAGGGCGCCGATGGTGGAGCTGATATCGGGGTGGTGGATGAGCTCACGGCCATCGTGGAAGCAGAGGATGGCGCCTGGACGCACGCGCGGGGCGACGTAGCTGGCCACCTGCGCGGCGGACAGGCGCCAGTCGCGGGCGATGACGGTCCACATGACGCCGAGCAGGTTGAGCCGCTTCTGCGCCGCGCGCAGCCCGTACCAGCGGGCGCCGTAGGTGGGCCGGAACAGCGCAGGCGTGACGCCCGTGGTTTCGGTGATGATCCGCTGGGCGCGGTCCAACTGCTCGAAGATGAAGTCGGGCGACCGCAGGTAGAGGGTCTGGTGGGTATCGGTGTGATTGCCGATCTGGTGGCCGTTGAGCGCACAGCGCTGGGTCACCCGCGGCAGGCGGCGGACGTGGTGGCCGCATTGGAAGAACGTCGCCCTTGCCTGGTAGTCGTAGAGCAGGCTGAGCAGGTCCAGTGTGGATTCACTGGGGCCGTCATCGAAGGTCAGCGCGATGGCTTTGCGGTGGGAGGGTCCGCGCCAGACGGACGGCCCGAAGAGCTGTGACGACTTGCCCCGCACTCCATAGGCGGTGATGCCCGCGGCCGCCAGCCCGGCGCCGCCCAGGAGTTCCAGGAACATGGACTGGAGTGTACCAGACTCGGTGAGTTGAATCAGTACCCGAAGGGCAAAGGCCGGCGTTCTGGCAGCGGCGGAATCTCTCGGAGGGTAGCAATAGGCGCCGTGAGCGGATTGCCGTCAAGAGACGGGCTCAAACGGAGCCGAGTTGGAGTATATTCGATGGCAGCCGGGATACGGAAGGCCTGATTCCGGCTCACTCTATGCGCCTGACTCGAAAAGTATTCACCGATCTCGCCATCTGGATGACCGGCCTGGGACTCATCATGGGCGTCGTCTTCCCCTTCTTTGCCGCCGGCATGGGCGTCGAGCGCGGGCAGGTGCTCACGCCTGCGTTCTTCGGGGCTTGCATGGCGGCTGGATTCATCGTGGGTGGCGCCAACATCGCCCTGGCTCGGGCTGTGGTGGGACGACGGCTGCGGTTGCTGGCGGGGGGAATGCGGCATGTCGAGGAGATGCTGCGCCAGGCGGCGCGCAACGGGGACATGGAACACTGCTCACCCGAAACCTGCTTCCTGGAGGTGGATTCCGAGGACGAGATCGGCGAAAGCGGGCGCGCGTTCAACGTCCTGGTGGAGGCGCTGGCGTTGTCGCTGCGGACCAACGCCGCGGTCAAGTCCTTCACCGAGATGCTGGCCAGCCAATTGGAGTTGGATCCTCTGGCCAACCAGGCGCTGGAGCAGTTGCTCGTCCTGGTTGCGTCGGAAGGGTACATGAAACTAGTGGCTTCGTACGGAATTCGTGACCCGAATACCCTGGTCGAGAGCGACCACATTCAGCGGGCGCTATCGGCCCTGAACCGGCAGAGCCTCACATTGCCGGAGGGAATCGTGCTGGACGGGGTGATCACCGGTTTCCGGCCTCGCGAGGTATTGGTGGATCCGCTGTACTTCAAGCGCGTTCCGTTGGGCGCCGTTGTCCTGGCCAGCGCTGCCGGGTTTACCGATGAATCCCGTTCGCGGCTGGACCTTCTTCGCGAAGGATTGTCGCTGGCACTGAACAACGCCCTGGCGCACGACCGGCTGCAGCGGCTCGCCGCGGTGGATCCGCTGACCGCCAGCTACAATCGCCGCTTCGGACTGGCGCGGCTGCGGGAGGAGTTCGGCCGTGCGATTCGCGCCTCCGCGCCGCTGGGCGTGATCATGTTCGACATCGACCACTTCAAGAGCGTGAACGACACCTACGGCCACCTGGTCGGCGACCGGGTGCTGATCCGCGTGGCCAAGGCTGCGCGATCTGCAATGCGGGAAGGGGACATCCTGCTTCGTTACGGCGGCGAGGAGTTCGTAGCCGTCTTCCCCGGCGCCTCGCGAGAGGACATCCGGCAGACTGCCGAAAGGCTGCGAAGGGTGGTTGAGGAGACCTCCATTGCCGAGCAGAACCAGGTGATCCGCGTGACCATCAGCCTGGGCGGCATCTCCTTCCCCGAGTTCGACGTGCCGGGTGAGGAAGAGCTCATCCGGCGGGCCGATGAGGCGTTGTACTCGGCCAAGGAGACGGGGCGCAACCGGGTGGTCATGGCCTGAGCCGGCGGCACCTGCTTCCCCCATCAGGCCGTGTCCCGGAAAGGAGTGCGGCCGGGCGGTGGTCGGCCGCCCGGCCGCGGGTGCGGCGTTTCCGGCCATGCGGAGGAGGAGAGGCCGGTTGCCGCTCGTGGGGTCGTGTACGTCCCCAAGGGCGCTTAAGCGAGAAGTCCTCCATGACCCAGGCAAGCGATCTCCCAGCCGGAGACCCTGTAGCGGGCCAGCACCGGCGGAAGCACCAGGTCCACGACGTTTTGCTTGGCCGAGCGGAAGCAGCCCGGCGCGGAGATCACGGGAAGATCGTCCTTGTAGCCCAGCATCATCAGATTGCCGGGCTCAACGGGGGCCAGGAACCGCTCCAGGTGACAGCCCGCATCCAGCATGGCGCGGCCCACCACGTCGGCCGGCCCAGCCGGAGCCGTGGTTGAAGCTACCAGCACCACCGTTGGACGGGCCTTGAAGAGGTGTCCGAGCGCCTTGGCAACGCTGGCCTCGTCCTCGACGGCGGCGAGCGAAAAGCGTGGAGCGCAGCCGAGTTTGTCCAGCCGCTGCCGCATGACGTTCTCAAAAAGCATTCGTGCGCGATCGGCCGACCACGGATCGGTGTAGAGCACGGCGGCGGCAGGGTCGCGAATGGGACGAGACTGCAGGATGGGCCCACGATCCTGCAGCATGGAGAGCACGGCATCCAACTGATCGCGCGAAACGGCCAACGGCGCGCTCTTCACGGTCGCCACACGCTCCCCGCGGCGGATGAATCCGAAGTTCGGCGCGGTGGCGATCACCACGCTGGCGGTGCAGTTGAACTGCCGGAGGAGATCGTCGTCCACCAGCACGCAGCAGTCCTCGGTAGCGAGCAGGTTGGCCCGGCCCCCGGCTGCCGGGCGGATCTCCACCGAACCGCAGGCGACGGTTGAGGCCACCTGCGCGACAGCGTCATCCTCGGCAACTTCACCATCTTCCAGTTCGCTGACCCAGACCTTGTGCATGCCTTCGGTTTCGAGCAGGCTGACGTCCTCGGCGCTCATCATGTGCCCTTTGGCCAGCAGTTTCTTGCCGCCGGGCCGGAAGATGGTGCAGCAAAGAATCCTGCCGTGGGCTTCGCTGACGTCAATGGTCTGTGCTCGCATCGGACCTCCACGGACTTTGCAGGCGCAGATCACTCCGCAGCCCATGTCCATTAGTGCCGGTCCGGCGGAGAATCTCTCAAGAAAATGAGTGGTCAGATGGGACGAAATGTGGGGATCTGGATGAGTGGGTCTTCGGGCGTCGGCCGTACACCCAGAACCTGGGCGCCCGGACTGAGCAACTTCAGGACGGCGATCTCATCGCAGGCCTGGAACTTGGGGCAGCGGAGGCAGTCTTTCCAGGCTTTGAGGGGGAGTTCGCCGCGCTCCACCTCCCGGTAGCCCATCTTGGCGAAGAACACCGGGACGTATGTAAACGCAAACAATGCGTCCAATTCGAACTCCTGGGCCTCGGTTTCGAGCGCGTTCATGAGCGTCCGGCCGGCGCCGGAACCTTTGGATTCCGGGATCACCGCCAGAGAGCGCACCTCGGCCAGGGCCGGTCCGTAGAAGTGAAGTGCGGCGCAACCCAGGAGACGGTCTCCATCGACGACAACCGTAAAATCGCGGATTCCCTCCGACAACTCAAATTCATTGCGAGGGAGCATGAGCCCGGCGCGTGCGTACCCGTTGATCAGGTCCAGAATCGCGGGGATGTCGGTCATGCGGGCTTTGCGGGTGGTCACCGTCCGTCCTTTACAATGCGTGTGCCTACCGCCTCGCTGGAGATCAGGCGGGCGACGATCGCCGGCGCGGCGCCCGGCGCGATCACCACCTCGCCGACGCCCTGCGCCAACGCGGCGCAGGCGGAATCCAGCTTGGCCTGCATACCGCCGGTGGCGATGCCGCGCTCGATCAGGCTGCGGGCATCGAGGACGGTCAGAACGGGAGCGACAGTGCCGCCATCGCCGCGGACGCCGTCGACGTCGGTAAGAAAGAGCAGCCGGTCCGCACTGTACCCGGCGGCGCAGGCGACGGCCATCTGGTCGGCATTGACGTTGTAGACGTTGCCCATCCGGTCCCCGGCGACACAGGCGACCACCGGCAGGAAGCCCTTGTTCACCAGCGCCTCGAGGACGGCCGGATTGGTCTTCACGATGCGCCCCACCGCGCCCAGGCGCGGGTCCATCTGGACCGCCTCGGCCAGGGCGGCGTCTATGCCGCTGAGACCCACGGCGGGAGCGCCGGCGGCCACAAGTGAAGACACCAATTGCTTGTTGACGCTGCCGGCGAAGACCTTCAACACGGCGTCGATCACGTCGGGGGAAGTCACGCGCAGGCCGTCGACAAACTCGCTCTGGACGCCGCGTTCGGCCAGAAAGCGGGTCATCTGCTTGCCGCCGCCGTGGACCACCACGGCCTGGATGCCCTGCGCCGGCAGCGAGGCGAGCTCAGCGGCCAGGGCGGTTCTCGATTCCGGATTGTCCAGCAGAGTTCCGCCGAGTTTGATCAGGACCCTCACAGCAGCCCCTCCGTTTCGCCGAAGCCGAACATGAGGTTCATGTTCTGGACGGCCTGGCCGGCGGCGCCCTTGACCAAGTTGTCGATGCAGGCCACCACGACGGCGCGGCCGCTCTTGGGGTCGAGCTTCACGCCGATGTCGCAGAAGTTGGTGCGCGCCACCGCGTGCAGGTCCGGGACGGCGCCGGCCGGATAGAGGCGCACAAAGGGCTCTCCGGCGTAGGCCTTCTGGTAGACGTCCAGGAGAGCGGCGGAGCTGTCGGGGCCCGCGGCGCGGAAGTAGATCGTTTCCAGGATGCCCCGGTCGATGGGGATCAACTGGGCGGTAAAGCTGAACTCGCTCTCATCCAGCCCGGTGTTCAACAGGACCTCGGGGACGTGGCGGTGATCCAGGATCGAATAGGCCGAGAAGTTCTCCGTCACCTCGCAAAAGCTGGTCTTCAGGCTGGGCTTGCGCCCGGCGCCGCTGACGCCGCTCTTGGCGTCGCAGACGACCCCGGCGGAGCGCTGGATGACGCCCGCCTGGACCAGGGGACGGATCGCCAGGCTGGCCGCGGTAGGGTAACAGCCGGGGTTGGAGAGCAGGCGGGCGCCACGGATGGCTTCGCGGTTGAACTCCGGCAGGCCGTAGACCGCCTGGGCGAGCAACTCCGGCTGAGTGTGCTCCTCCTTGTACCAGTGCTTGTACCTCTCGGCGGTTCGGAGGCGGAACGCGCCGCTCAAGTCCACCACCCGGACGCCTCCCTTTAGGAGTTGGGGCGCCAGCTCCATCGACACTTCCGGCGGGGTAGCCAGGAACACCACCGCGATACCGGCGTCCGCGACGGCCTCGGGGGTACAGGGGATGCGCGGAGGCCCAGCGTGCCCGATGGGCTGTGGCGCGGCGGAGCTGTCGGCACGGTGCTCCAGCAGCCATGGCGAGGTACGGGGGTGTGCGGAGAGGATCCGCTGCAACTCCATCCCGCTGTAGCCGCGGAATCCGACGATGCCGGCGTGGGTGGTCATGGCTCCGGGTGCATCTCCTTGTGCGGTTAAATATTCA
>JACRKW010000332.1 GCA_016215215.1 Acidobacteriota bacterium | reverse complement strand
CTGGCCGCGCTGGCCCCCACCAGCCTCGTGAAGCCGCGCGCACTCAAGCCCGGCGACACCGTCGGCCTGATCACCCCCGGAACGTGGGTCGCCGACCCGGACCGCGTCGCCTTGGCTCGCCATACGATGGAGTTCCTCGGCCTGAAGAGCAAGTTCGGCCGTACTGTGGGCCGCCGAGAGTCCTCCCTGGCCGCCGCCGTCAAGGATCGCCTGGACGACCTCCATGCCATGTTTGAGGATCCCGACGTCCAGGCCGTGATGTGCGTGCGCGGCGGTTACGGGGCTTCGCGCCTGCTGGACTCTGTCGATTACGGCCTCATCCGCCGCCACCCCAAGATCTTCATGGGCTACAGCGATATCACCGCGCTGCACCTGGCTATCCACCAATCCACTGGCATGGTCACCTTCCACGGGCCCATCGTGCTTTCCAGCTTCACTGACTACACCCTGGAGCACTTCAAGCGCGCCATCTTCGACGCCCGGCCGCTCGGGCGACTGGCCAACCCGCCGGAACAGCGGGCGATCCGGCCGCGCCATCCTATCCGCACCTTGCGCCCCGGCATCGCGCGCGGCCCGCTCACCGGCGGCAACCTGTCGCTGATCTGCGCCACCATGGGTACGCCCTGGGAGATCCAGACCAGCGGCCGCATCCTCTTTCTCGAAGACACCGACGAGCAGCCCTACAGCATGGACCGCATGCTCACCCACCTTCGCCTGGCCGGCAAGTTCAAGGACATCCGCGGACTGGCGCTGGGCGAATGCGCCAACTGCGTGCCGCGCGAGTTCCAGCCTTCGCTCGATTCGCCCTATTCGCTCGGTGAGGTGCTGGACGGCATTCTCGGCGACCTAAAGGTCCCCGTGGTCTCCGGTCTCACCATCGGCCACACCGGAGACCAATTGACGCTGCCGCTCGGCGTCACCGCTACACTGGACGCCGGCGACGGCAGCCTGACCATTGAGGAGTCCGCTCTGTCGGAGTAAACCACCATGCGCGCCACATTCCTTTTCATCCTGTTCACCGCCGCCGCCCTGGCCCAGGGCCCCAAGACCGAGCTGCTCTGGCCGGAGGGCGCGCCGGGCGCCGCCGGCACGGAAGAAGCCGACAAGCCGGAACTCACCACATGGCTCGCCGCCAAGCCGAACGGTGCGGCGGTGCTGGTCTGCCCCGGCGGCGGGTACCGCGGACTCGCCATGGACCATGAAGGCAAGCAGGTGGCCGAGTGGTTCAACTCCTTCGGCGTATCGGCGTTCGTTCTCAAGTACCGCCTTGGCCCTCGATATCACCATCCGGCCATGCTCGACGACGCTCGCAAGGCCATCCGCACTATTCGCTCGCGGGCCGGCGCCCTGGGCCTGGATCCAAACCGCATCGGCGTGATGGGCTTCTCGGCCGGCGGCCATCTGGCGTCCACCCTCTCCACTCACTTCCAGGACGGCGAGCGGCCGGATTTCGCGGTGCTCGTCTACCCCGTCATCTCATTCACCACCCGGTACACACACAGCGGATCCATGATCAACCTGCTTGGCTCGCCGCCCGATCCGGCTCTGGTTTGGGATCTCTCCAGCGAGCTCAAGGTGACTTCGCGCACGCCGCCTACCTTCCTCTTTCACACCAGCGCCGACACCGGGGTGCCTCCGGAAAACAGCATTCTGTACTACCTCGCACTGCGCTCGGCCGGCGTGCCCGCCGAGATGCACATCTATCAGAACGGTCCGCACGGCGTGGGCCTGGCGCCGAAAGATCCTGTGCTGGGCACCTGGCCGGCGCGGCTGAAGGACTGGATGATGGTGCGCGGCCTGATCCCGGCCGATTCCCGGTAACTGCCAGCGGCCGGATTGCGTCCAACAGACGGGATGGCGCGACTCTGGATTACCGGCATTTGGCTGGCGTTATCACTCGGGGCGCAGCAGCCTTCGGAGGATCCAGGCCGGCCCGTATTGAAACGGGGAGGTCCCGCGCAGAAGCGCGAGGAGGTTACGCCATCCCCTGCCAAGCCCACTCCGTCCTCGCTGCCGGACAAGGAACAGGCCCAACCCTCACCTCCTCGTCCGCCGCAGAAAGCCGGGGTCAAAGAGGTGGAGGTGGATGAACAGGGCAAAGTGGAGAGGGTCGTCTCAGATGCGACCCGCACGCGTCCCGGCACCGACGAGTTGATCGAGCGCGCCCGCGAAGCTGCGTACAACTTCGACCAGGGCCTGCCCAACTTCATCTGCGACCAGATCACCTCGCGTTTCAAGAGCAAGACCCTCAAGCCCGACTGGAAGTACCAGGATCGCGTCCAACTTGAGTTGGTCTACGCCGGCGGCAAGGAGGACTACCGCAATATCAAGGTGAACGGCAAACCCGTCAAGAAGGGTGGCCCCGAGGACTCCGGCAACTGGTCCTCGGGCGAGTTCGGCACCATCCTGATGGACATCCTCGACCCGGCCTCCGCTGCGAAGTTTCATTTGCGAGGCAACTCCGATGCCGCCGGCCGCATGGCCAAGGTCTACGACTACAGCGTCCTCCAGCCGAACTCACACTGGCAGATCCGCTTCGAAGGAACATTGAAGCCGGCTTACAAGGGAGCGCTCTGGATCGACCCTGAAACGGCGCGCGTGCTGCGCATCGAGATGAACACCAAACAGCTTCCGTCCACCTACGCCATTGACACCGTTGAGGTGGTGCTGGACTACGGCTGGGTCACTATCAGCGGCCAGAAGTTCCTACTCCCAATCAAGAGCCAACACCTCACCTGCCAGCGCGGGACGTTCTTTTGCTCGATGAACGAAATCGAGTTCAAGAACTACCGCAAGTTTCAGGTGGAGTCCCAGTTGCTCCAGGTGGAGAGCGAAATCTCATTCCCCGAGGCGGAAGCGCCCAAGCCGGAGCCGGCGAAGAAGAAATAGCCGGCCCGTCAGTGGTGGCCGCAACTGCAGCCTTCGCCACGCAGACCCGCAATCCCCTCGCGCGCAATGATCGGCGTCATGATGAGCCCGGCGACGGGATCGGCCCACCACCAGCCGGCGGCGGCGTTCAACAGCAACCCGCCCAGCAGGATCGCAGAGAGGTAGCTGCAAAGCTGCGTCTGGCGCGAATCGGCGACCATCGCCGCGCTGTGCAGATTCCGCCCGACCGCGCGCTTCTTCCGCGCCAGCACCGGCATCACGATCAGCGACAGGCAAGCGATCACGATTCCTGGAATGGAGCGATCCGGCGCCTCTCTTGTGATGAGTTTCATTGCGGACTCATAGGCCACATAGGTGGCCAGAATGAGGAACGAGGCGCCGATCAGGCGCAAGGCGCGTTTCTCGATGCGTTCCCTATGCTCGCCCCCGTCCAGGTGGAGCCGCCACAGCATGATGGAGCCGGAGATGCTCTCGATGACCGCGTCCACGCCGAATCCGATGAGCGCGATCCTCCCGGCCATCGCCCCGGCCACTAGCGACACCAGCGCCTCCACCAGGTTGTAACTGAGAGTGATGTACTCCAGCCGCAGTCCCCTGCGGACTTCCGCCGGCCTGTCGATGATGGTGTGCATGCAATTTCATTGTCGCCAATCGTTGGGCCGCTGGAATGTAACATGAAGGGTATGCGT
>JACRKW010000331.1 GCA_016215215.1 Acidobacteriota bacterium | reverse complement strand
CATCGACATCATGCCGCCGCCGCGTTGAGCCGTGTAGAAGGCGGACGCCATGACGGCTGTTCCCTTGCCGGGGGAGGCGATGAAGAGTTCGCGCCGGACGCCAGGCGTGAGCGAGGCGGCGGCGGATTGCAGAAGCTGGCGCCGGGAAAGCATATTGGGACAGTGTGGCACGGATTGTGCCGCACGGGGCCGCGAACTACCTCGGCATGAGGGAACTGGGGAGCCAGGGGAACACGGGTTCGTCTTCCGGCCCCTCCAGGAACGCCTCGAATAGTCTGGCCATGCGGGCCGAGCGCTGCCCCAGGGAGCGCTTCCGGTCGGCGAGGAAGCCGAATCGGAAGGGAGAGTGCCGCTCCAGCGCGGTAAGGAACTCCGGCGTGTACCTGCCGCCGGCCGCCCCGGCCGCGCGGACGATCAGGGAGAACGAGCTCTTGCGGATCAACCCCTGCAAAGCTGGCGAGGCCGGGGCAGGGAACTGAGGCATCTGAGCCATCACCGCGCCGGCAAAGTGCAGCGTGCGGCAGGTGAGCCGGTCCAGAGGCATACGGGCGGCGGCGTGCGTGAACAGGGTGAGCACCCCGGCGTCGAGGTCCTCGGCGAGGTCTTGCAGATCGTCGCCGAGTTGCAGGAGTACGCCCCACAAGAAGGCGAAGCGCGCCTGTTCCGGGGAGAGTTCGCCGGCGGCCAGCCAGGCATCGGCCAGGACCGAGGAGCCTCCTTTGTGGAAGCTGGTGCGAAGGATTTCGTCGTAGGAGGCGTCCAGATTGCGGCGCAGGCGCAGGCTATTGTGCTGGGCGGCGTGAATCTCGAGCAGGCTCTCGAAAACCCGGGGGTAGTCGGCGCGGGGATACTCCCCCTCGATCAGCCCGACCAGGCGCCAGATGGTCTCCTCGCGGGAGTTGGCAGCTTCGGCGGGCTGGCCTGCCAGGCGGAGGCCAAACCGGCGGCTGAAGCCCAGCTTGTCCTGGGCCGGGGCGGCCGGGTCGTCCAGGTAGTTATCCGTGTACGGATAGAGCATGCTGTAGGCAAAAATCGACGATGTAAGCGCCATCATCCGGCCAAAAAGCAGCTGTAACCCACATGCGGTCCAGGCGTTGCGGCTGGCTTGAAGGACATCGGCCAGCGGAACCGCCGGATCGAACATGCGGGCGCGGCGGGCCATGCGGCCGCCGATTCCGGCGAATCCATCGCTGAGCAGAAGCCGCAGTTGCTCCTCGTCCAGCCGCAGGGCGCCGCGGCCAAACTCCGCAAACGCCTCCGAAATGCGGCGATGGCTGGATGCGCGCGCCTCCGCGGTCCGGGGCAGGGATTCAAGTTCCGACTGCAGGCGGCTCAGGAAGAGGTCGAGGCGTGTTTCGGCGTCCGCCTGCTCAGAGGCCTCAAAGCCGGCCGAAAGAGCAGGCAGCGCGTCGGGACAAGCGGCCCAGAGCTGGAGGGCGTCTTCAAGTAGGCGGTTCATGTCGATGGTCCCGGTGGACGGAGTGGAGCCAAGCCGGCCGCCCATGCCACTCGTAGTTTGGCACGAATGCGCAATGGGGATGTCACCTTCCGGTAAGAAGGTGTATCTTCATGGACGGAGGCCTAGCACGATGATTGCACCGCCTTTTGACAGCATCGTCTGCCCAATCGACTTCAGCGTTTGCTCAGCCAACGCTCTGCGCTGGGCTGCCTGGCTGGCGCAGACCAGCAACAAGCCGCTACGCCTGCTCCACGCCGTGCACGTCGACATGCCCTCCTATCTCACTCCCAAGCACAGGGCGGACATCCTCGAGCAGTGGGCCAAAGTGCGTGCTGAAGCGGAAACGCACATGCGGATCTGGGTGCAGCCGCACGTACCGGAAGGCCTGGATGTGCATTTTGAAGTGTCCGACGCGCCGCCGGTGGAGGCTATCATTGCCGCTGCTCACCGCGAAAACTCCTGGGTGGTGATGGGCACTCACGGCCGTACCGGTTGGCGCGAGGTGTGGATGGGCTCGGTCACCACGCGCACCATCGAGCAGGCCAAGGTGCCTGTCCTGGCCATCCCTCCCGACAAAAAGCTATGTTGAAAGCGAGAATCCCCGCCAATGCCTGAATGGCTCAATATCGTGCTGATCGCCGCCGGCTACTTCGCGCTCATGAAGTGGGTGCTGCCGAAGCTCGGCGTAGGCACTTGAATGGCCAACACCTGCGACGCCGGGTCCCGGCGCGAGATCAAGACTGACAAGACAGGCGATTAGTCGCCGCTGATCGGGATGCCGCCGAATTCGGCCTGAGCGGTCCCCAGCGCGGGCATCTGCAACTCCGGCATCGGCGTGCCCTGGAACAGCCGCAGGCAGGGCTTGGCCATCCAGCGCGCCCAGCGATTGGCGCTCTTGCGGCGCGCGCTATCGGTGGCGATGCCCGTCTTGGCGTACATCTGGCGGTAGAGCTTGGAAACGAAGATAAACGCCAGACGCCCGCGCAGGCTCTTGACGCAGTTCGATCTCTTCCAGATCTCAGCGAAGCTGTAGAAGCGATCCCACACGGCCTGCGTGCGGAGCCGGATTTCGTCCATCGACATGGTCGGATGGCTCGTGTACAGCTTGGGGCGGCGCAGAGCCGGAATCAGCCAGTAGCGCGTGATTGGGACTCCGTCCACCTTCTCCACGTCCTCACCCTGGGCCTTTTCCCAGCGCTGGAAGTCGACGGTGCCCGGGTAAGGCGTCATGGTGACGAACTGGGCGAAGGTGAGATCGGCTTTCTCGGCCAACACTGCCGTGGCGTCGAAGGTGGATTCGCGGTCGGACGAAAGCCCGAAGATGAAAGAACCCAACACGTGAACGCCGTGCTCGCGGAAGGCGCGCAACCGTTGCGTGAGTGCTTCGCCGGTGGGATTGAAGCTCTTGAAGACGGTCTTCAGCCCCTCCTCCGTAACCGATTCCACGCCGACCAGCGCGCCTTTGATGTTGGCTTTCCGCATGGCTTCGAGGAATTCGGGGTCCTCGCCGGCCTCAATGGTGATCTGCGTGAAGAAGACCAGGTCGCGCGGCAGTTCGGCCAGCCTCTGCATGAGCTCGAACCGCTCCCGCCGCATGCCTTCCAGTTCCTCCAGCCGCTCCATGTTGTTTTGGCGGCGGGCCAGTTCGAGATCTTCAAACGAGGCCGGGTAGAAGTTGTCGTCGGCCAGGGCGATGAACCGGAATCCTTTGCGCCGGAGCTCCACCACCTCGCCGATCACGGCGTCGGTGGTCCGTTGGCGCGGCTCCTGGCCGTCGGTGCGCCACACCGAGCAGAACGAGCAATGCTTCGGGCACCCGCGCACGGTCTGAACCGAGGCCCACATGTAACGGTCGGGCGGCAGCAGATCCCACCGGGCGGACATGAACTGCGCGCCCGCAGCGCGGCCGCCGTCGTACACGGTCTGAAGCGTTCCCTGCGTGACGTGATCCAGGATGCGGGACCAGATGACATCGCCGTCGCCCTTCACCACGGCGTGCGCGCCGCCGAGTTCCAGCGCCTCATCCGGGTAAAGCGTGGCGTGGATGCCGCCGAAGATCACCGTCGCGCCGCGCTTGCGGGCCTCGCGCCCGACCGCGAGCCCGCGGTAGGCATTGGCCGTATGAATGCCGATGCCGACAATGTCGCCCTGCTGGATCGTCTCGAAATCGAGCTGCTCCAGCGTTTCATCGGTGATGATGGGATCGCCGAAATGGCGTGGCGTAGCCGCTGCCAGTACATAGAGCCACCGCGGTGTGATCACACCAACCCCAAACGAATCGTCGCTGGGATTGATCAAGTGTACTCGCATGTCCCGCAAATCCTCTCGCCGATCGAGATCGCGCTGATTCTTCGAGGGACAGCAAAGCCGCTCCCGGTGGAACGCACGTCGTTTCATGATAGCAGCAAGATGGCTTCATGCCCCCGCGGCTGCGGCTCTGGAGGTTTGCTATCCTCCCTAGCGGGGCCGCCGTTCTTCAGCGATGCCAATACTCGATTTCGTCTTCTTCGACGCAGGCGGCGGCCATCGTGCCGCGGCCACAGCGCTCAAGCAAGTTCTGGAGACCGAGCCGCGCGGCATGACGCCGCGCCTGGTCCACCTTCAGGACATCCTTGCGCCCGTCGACGTGTTTAAGAAGGTCCTGCGCATCGACTTGCAGGAGATCTACAACCAGATGCTGCGGCGCGGCTGGACGCTCGGCTCCGAACAGGGGCTGCGGTTCATGCAGGCTGTCATCCGGCTGTATCACGGCTCCGAGGTCCGTCTCATGCGGGAGTGGTGGGAGTTCCGCTCCGGCGTCGACAAGCCGGACGCGGTGGTGAGTGTCGTGCCGAATTTCAATCGCGCCATCTACGATGGACTCCAACTGGCCGCGCACGGCACACCGTACGTCACCATCCTGACGGACCTGGCGGACTTCCCCCCTGCCTTCTGGATCGAACGCCAGCAGCAGTGGTTGATTTGCGGCACGGAGCGCGCGCGCCAGCAGGCGCTCGACATGGGCCACCCCGCCGGACGCGTCTTTCTCACCTCGGGCATGATCCTGAACCCGCGCTTCTATCAATCCCTTGAGATCGACGTGGCATCTGAACGCGCCGCCGTGGGGCTCGACCCTCATCTGCCCACCGGACTGGTCATGTTCGGCGGTTATGGCGCCGGCGTGATGGATGACATCCTCTGCCGGCTGGACCGGTCCGGCCTGGACGTGCAGCTCATCCTCATCGCCGGAAAGAACGAATCCCTCAGGAGCCGCCTGTCTTCCCGCCGTACGCGCATCCGTACCCATGTTGTCGGCTTTACCACCGAGGTGCCGCGCTGGATGCGTATGGCGGATTTCTTTGTCGGCAAACCCGGCCCCGGCAGCCTCAGCGAAGCCGTCCACATGGGGCTGCCCGCCATCACCGTGCGCAACGCATGGACCCTTCCCCAGGAACGCTACAACGCCGATTGGCTCCGCGAGCGCAACCTCGGACTGGTGATTGACAGCTTCCGCCGCATCGACACGGCCGTGCGGCAACTCCTCGACGGAAACCGCCTCGCCGAAATGCGTCAGGCCGCAGCCTCGGTGAAGAACCGCGCCATCTTCGAGATCCCCGAGATCCTGGCCGGGATTCTTCAGGCGTAGCTCAGAACCCCACCAGCATACCCCCGTCCACCGGCAGCACCACGCCGGTGATGAACCGCGCCGCCGGCGAACTCAGGTAGACCGCCGCCCAGCCGATATCCTCCGGCTTGCCGAAGATGCGCATCGGCGTCCGCCCCAGCACTTTCTCCTTCCGCTGCGGGTCGCCTTCAAAGGCCTTGCGCGAAATCTCAGTCTCGATGAATCCCGGAGCGATGCCGTTCACACGAATGCCCTTCGGCGAAAGATCCACGGCCAGCGACCGCACCATGCCCAAGTAGGCCGCCTTCGCCGTTGTATAGGCGAAAACCTTCGGCAACCCCATGAAAGACGCCATTGAGGCCGTGAACAATACGTGCCCCCGCTCCGCTTCAGCCATGCCCGGCACAAACGCCCGCGTCAACGCGTAGGCGCCCGTCACGTGCGTGTCCAGCAAGTTGCGGAACTCGTCTTCCTCGGTCTCCTCGATCGACTTCTTGAAATGATTGCCCGCGTTGTTCACCAGGATCGTCACCGTGCCAAAGCGCTCCCGCACCTCTTCGGCCAGCGCCGGCGCATGCCTGGTGTCCACCACGTCGTGAATTGCCACTCCCGCGCCCGGCCCCAGTTCCGTCGCAGCCGCT
>JACRKW010000330.1 GCA_016215215.1 Acidobacteriota bacterium | reverse complement strand
TGCCCACCTTCACGTCGCGGCCCTGCTCGCGGGCCTGCTTCTCTGTGAGGCCGACGCTGCCGATGCCGGGCTCGGTGTATGTGCATCCGGGGATACGGGTCTTGTTGATGGGGGTGACGGGCTTGCCGCTGATGCGCGCGACGGCGATCATGCCCTCCATGGTGGCTACGTGCGCGAGCTGGGGAGTGCCGGCGACGATGTCGCCGATGGCGTAAAGGCCCGGCTCGGCAGTCTGCTGGAACGGGTCGACGGTGACAAAGCCGCGGTCCAGGACGGCGCGGGTGTTCTCCAGGCCGCAGTTCTCCGTGTTGGGCTTGCGGCCGACGGCCACCAGGAGCATTTCGCCGTCGAACTGCTGGATCTTTCCATTCGAGAGCTGGACGTCGAGGGAGACGCCGCCGGCGCCCTGGCGGACTTCGAGAACCTTGGCGCCGGTCTCCATCCCGATGCCCTGCTTCTTGAACTGGCGCTCGAGCTCCTTGCTGACCTCTTCGTCTTCGACCGGGACGAAGCGGGGGAGCATCTCGAAGATAGTGACCTGACTGCCGAAACGCTTGAAGATGGAGCCGAACTCCACGCCGACGGCGCCCGCGCCGATGACCAGCAGGCTCTTCGGGATCTCCGTGCGGCTGAGGATTTCGACGTTGGTGACGATGGTCTTCTCGTCTGGAGTCAGACCCGGGAGAAGGCGGGCTTCCGAACCGGTGGCGAGGATGATGTTCTTCGCCTCCAGGGTGCGCGCGCCGCCGTCGCCGGTGACCTCGACGCGGCCTCCGCCCAGGAGCCGGCCGTGGCCGCGCACGACCTCCACCTTGTGTTTCTTCATCAGAAACTCAATGCCCTTGGCGTGGCTGGAGACGATCTTGTTCTTTCGTTCCAGGACTTTGAGGTAATCCAGGCGGGGGTCCTGGCAGTGGATGCCCTGGGCCTCTGGATGGAGGAAGTAATCCCATACCTCGGCCGTGTGCAGGAGCGCTTTTGTGGGAACGCAACCGACGTGGAGGCACGTCCCACCGAGCAGCGGGCTTTTCTCGACGAGTGCGGTCTTGAGGCCGTACTGGCCGGCGCGAATCGCAGCGGAGTAGCCCCCAGGTCCGCTGCCGATCACGATCAGATCGTAGGACATCTCCTTCAGTTTAACATTGGGACTTTTTCAGATAATGGAATCCATGAAGCGCTTGGCGGCAGTCCTCGTGATGATGGGGTTGGCGTGGGGACAGGCTCCACCGGCGAGGCGGCCGCCGGGCAAGAAGCCGGCTGCGGCAAAGCCGGCGCAGGGGGCGGCTCCGGAGTGGTGGCCGATCAGGGAGATCCGTGTGGACGGCGTGAAGAACTACACCGCCGAGCAGGTGGTGGAGCTGAGCGGATTGAAGGCCGGCGACTTGGCCACGAAGGAGAACTTCGAGCGGGCCAGGGACCGGGTATTGGCTTCGGGGGTGTTTGAGAGCTTCGGATGGAGGTACGAGACGGCGGCGGGCGGCGGGGGATTCATCGCCACGCTGCAGGTGTCCGAACCGGCGCAATACTTCCCTTGGGCGCTGGACCGTGTGCCGGTGGAGCGGGCGGAATTTGCGGCGCGTGTGAAGAAGTCGATGCCGTTGTTCGCGGAGAAGATACCGGCCTCGGACGTGTTCATGGGCAAGATTGCGGCTGTGCTGCAGGCCATGGCGGTCGAGAAGGGTATCCATGAGCCGATGGCGGGGAAGGTGCTGATCCTGGGGAAGGATCAGATCACGGTGGTGTTCGGTCCGAAAGCGCCCCCACCGAATGTGGCGGAGGTGCGGTTCACGGGGGCGCGGGCGATCGATCCGCGCTACCTGGTGAAGGAACTGTCGGCGGTGGCGATTGGGACGCCCTACGTGGAGCCGAACTTCCGCGTGTTCCTCGACCACCAGGTCAAGCCGATGTACGAGGCGGCGGGGCGGCTGAAGGCGGCGTTTCCGAAGCTGACTGTGGAGCCTTCCAAGACCGCCCAGGGGGTGGTGGTGACGGTACAGGTGGAGGAGGGGGAACTGTACGCGCTGGACCACATCGTGGTGACAGGCACGGGGCTTTCCGAGCAGGACCTGATGGACGAAGGGCAGTTCAAGACCGGGGAGACTGTGAATTTCTCCGAGATCGGTCGTGGACTGAACCGGATCCTGGACCGATTGAAAGAGGGCGGCTACATGAAGGCGTCCTACCGGGCGAAGCGGGCGCTGAACGATGAGAAGAAGACGGTGGACGTGCTGGTGGAGGTGGAGGCGGGGCCGCAGTACCTGTTCCGGACGCTGACGGTGAAGGGGCTGGACTTGCAGTCCGAGCCGGCGTTGCGGAAGCTGTGGGCTCTGAAGCCGGGGGACGTTTTCAGGAAGAGCTATCCGGAGATGTTCCTGGGGCAGATTCGGGAACGGGGGGTCTTCGACAACTTGGGAGAGACGAAGGCGGAGGTAAAGGTGGACGATGCGGCGCTGCGTGTGGATGTGGTGCTGACGCTCAAGGGGGCGCCGCCAGTAGTGGAGAAGAAGAGGCCGGAGGAGTGAGGGATGCGCCCTGCCGGATGTCCACCGGCCTCGACATGTGAGGCTGATCCGCCGGACCAAAAGGTTCCGGAAAAGAAGGGACCATCATGCAGTTTAGGTCACTGCTTTGCCTAGCTTCGTTAATGATCTTGGCGCCCGCGCTGATCGCCGGGAGCGGTTCAAGTCAGATTACCTGGGGGGAGTTGACTACGATGTTAACTCCCGAACACGTAGTGAGAATCGTGCTGCCCGACGGCGTGCAAGTGGAGGGGCGGCCCGTCGAACTGAAGGCCGACGAGATGAAGCTGAGTGTCACGCGGACATCCAACCGTCAACTCCACCCCAAGGGCTCGGTGACCGTTCCACGCGATGCGGTGAAGGTGGTGGAAGTGCGGAAACCGCGATCCAAAGGAAGATGGATTGGGGTGCTTGCCGGCGCCGGACCTGGGAGCGCCATCATGGCGACGAGTTCCAACGTCAACAATGAATTCAACGTATACAGCCTGTTGGCTGGCGCAGCCGCCACCGCCGTAGGCGTCCCGGCCGGATTCTTCATCGGCCGGGCGGTGGACCGGCGGTTTCAGAAGTTCGTGGTTGCATCGAAGTAGGGTGAGAGAAGCGACGTCGGTAAGCGCTCATGCCCCGAAAGCTCTTCCCCTGGAAGAGCCGCCCGCGCCGCCTGAGGTGGTGCTGCCGATATTGTCTCCCCTGCTCGGCGCGGGAGCGTGGAGGCGGGCTCCCTAGGCGTCAGAGCTGAAAACGGAAGAGTGACAGGCGCTATGTGGCTGCGTCGATAAGTGCAGTTGGCCAAGTCGCCAGCACTTCTTTTCAGTCCAGCTTCATTATCACAGCCTCTTCACTGTCTGAGGACCTCATCACCATGGTGACTCGGCCATCAGGCAGCAACGAGCAACGGCAGCTTAGTGCAGGGTAGTGAGTTGCGAGACCTTCAAAGACATCGTCTCGAAACCAAGAGGCATTCGCGCGCGCAAGAACGAGGCGAGTGCCCGGAATCGAGTCGAAGTGCTTTGGGTATGCTCGGCAGGCCAATCCTGGCGCGAGACGCATCTCCCACTTCGGTACGTGCTCGTTTTGATTATCGTTCGTAAAGATGGCGCCCACCGGGAAGCCGAACCAGGCGATGATCGCCAGAGGTATCCACGCGAAGGTAGTCAGCCGGCAGAGTCCGTAAACGAGGAGGAAGACGCCGGCGAGCACAAATGTCAGGGTGATGAATCCAACCACCCAGCCAGCAAGTCCTGCCACAACGTAAACGCCAAGAATGAGGAGATTAAGACCCCGCTCGTTCGAACGTGTGGCTAGAGGGAAAGCTGTTCGTGAGTATCCGACAGAAACTGCCGTGGCCAGAGTGAACAAGATCCCGCCCTTGTACAGCCAGAGCATCGTGTAGACCACCCACGGCTTGAGCATCAGCTTGAAGTATAGACAAAGAAATGGCGTCCCCAGCGGGATTCGAACCCGCGTTATCGCCGTGAAAGGGCGGTGTCCTAGGCCGGGCTAGACGATGGGGACGCAAGAGCGGTGGCGGCACACCACCAGCGCTCACCATTTTAGCGGGCGGAGCGGCCTACGGTCAAATCGGCCGGATCGCCGGCTAGATGGTCTTGAGGTAGGCCAGCAGATCGGTCTTCTCGTCCGCCGTGAGGACATCAGCGAAGGCGGGCATATTGCCTTTGCCCTTGTTGATCATGGCTGTAATGCTGGCGTCGGAGACCTTCTGGCCGTTGGCGAGTTTCTCCTTCTGGTAGAGGCCCTTGAGGGTTGGGCCCATCTTCTTCTCGCCGGTGACGGAGTGGCAGACGGCGCACTGTTCGAAGACTTCCTTGCCCTTGGCGGCGTCACCTTTCTTCTGGGCCAGAGCCAGACTGGAGGCGAGCGCGAGGGACAGGGCGGCGGAAACGGCCGTACGGATGGTCATCGGCTTCGGGTGCTCCTTGAGATCAGAGTGAGTTGCTCTCATTTTACAATCAGTTCGTGCGGCCTGTGGTCATCGTCTTCGCAAAGGCTCCCGTTGCCGGGCGCGTGAAGACGCGACTGATCCCGCGGCTGGGCGCCAAAGGCGCGGCGGAGTTGCACCGGGCCTTTGTTTGCGAGATGTTGGCCCGGCTCCATGGCGACTTCGACCTGGAGTTGCATACAGACGTACAAACCGACGCGTGGCGTGAGTTTCCGGTTCCACGCCGGGTGCAGGCGCCGGGGGATCTGGGGGCGAAGATGCACGCTGCGCTCCTGTCGGCGTTGGAGGAGGGCCGGCCGGTGGCGATGGTCGTGGGCGCGGACGCACCCACCCTACCTTTGAGGCACGTGGAGGAGTTGCTGGAGGGCGGCGCGGACGTAGCTCTGGGGCCGGCTGAGGACGGCGGCTACTGGGGCATCGCGGCGAGGCGTGTGGCGGCGGACATGTTTGTGGGAGTGCCGTGGTCGGCGGCGGACACGATGCTGCGGACGGAGGAGTCCTGCAGGCGGGCAGGGCTTTCAGTGAGGCGCGGCGGAACCTGGTTTGACGTGGACGACGCGGCCTCTTTGGACCGTCTGAGAGGCGAGTTGAGGGGCGAATGAGGACGTGTGCGTGAACTTCGGACATTTGACACCGATTTTGACGGTGTGATAACCCTGAATGTTCTGTTAGGATTCCACGATGCCGGATGATCCGAAGCCGGAAGGCACTCCCAGCCCCGAGTCTGCGCCCTCGTCAGAGGCTGCCCAGGCGCCCGTGACGCCGCCGGCCGCGGCGCCCGCCGCAGCGGCGGCAAAACCACCCGCAGCGGCAGCTAAACCGGCCGCTCCCGCGGCTCCGAAGGCGCCCGCCGTGATGGCTGCGACGGCCTGGGAAAGCGACCTGACCGAGGCGCTGAGGACAGAATTCGGCGGCGATGCGCCGGAGTGCTTCACCTACCTGGGGCAGCCGTTCCTGGTGGCGAAGCCGGAGTCGATCGTGCCGGTGCTCTAGTACCTGCAGGACGCGCACGGTTTCGACTACCTGGTGGACATCACGGCCGTGCACTGGCCGGAGCGGGCAGAGCCGTTCGATGTGATCTACATCGTGTACAGCTTCAGCCGCAACGAGAGGATTCGGATCAAGATCAAGATCGCCGAAGG
>JACRKW010000066.1 GCA_016215215.1 Acidobacteriota bacterium | reverse complement strand
TTCGTTGACGATCATCGCCTTGGGCCCAAAGATGCCGTTCATGGGGGTGGTGAATTCATGGCCGGCGCGGGTCATGAAGTAGTTGAGCAGGGGCCGGCGGAGGTAGTCGACGATGTAGTCGGCGACAAAGCCGCCACCGTTGAAACGTTCGTCGAGCACCATCCCTTCTTTGCCGACCTGGGCAAAGAACCAGCGGTTGAAGTTGGAGTAGCCCTGCGTGGAGGTGTTGGGAAGGTGAACATAGCCCAGCCTGCCACCCGAGAGCTTCTCGACCTTGCGGCGATTGTCTTCCACCCAGGCCATGTACCTCAGACCCTGCTCGCTGGGCACCGGGGTGACGACGACTTCGCGGGCCTTGTCGCCGGCTGAATCGGGGCCAACCTTGAGCGTGACGCTCTTGCCCGCGGTGGCTTCGAAGAAAGAGTAGAGCTCGTCGGTGGCCTTGACTTCGCGGCCGTTGACGGCGAGCAGGTAATCGCCGGCTTTCACATTCACACCGGGAGCCGTGAGCGGGGCGCGCGTTGTGGGATTCCAGTTCTCTCCGTCGAAGACTCGGGAGAACCGGTACCGGCCGTTTTCAACCGAGTAGTCCGCGCCGAGCAGACCGACGGGAACCGTCTTGGCGCTGGGCATAGAGCCGCCGCCGACATTGAGATGGCCGACCGACATCTCGCCCAGCATGTCCTGGAGCATGTAGTTCAAGTCCTGGCGGTGGGCGATGCCCGGCAGATAGCGGGAGTACTTGGCCTTGTAGTCGGCCAGGTTGACCCCGTGGAGGTTGGGGTCGTAGAAGAAGTCCCTCTGGATTCGCCAGATCTCGTTGTAGATCTGCTTCCACTCTTCCACCGGGTCGATGCGGGCCTCCATGTCGTCGGATTTCAGGGCGCCCTCACCCGGTTTGGGAGGAGCGGCAGTGGCGGCGATAAACCAGCGGTCACCTTGGCGATAGAGCATTTTCTCGCCGTTGCGCGACAGTTCGAAAGCGCGGATGCCAGCCAGCACCTGTTCGACCTTGCGGGTCTTGGCATCGTACTTGTGCAAGGTAAGTGATGGCGGCCCCTGTGCCTGTACCTGAGGCGCCTCGATGAGATAGACTACCCCGGCCTTGCCGGTGGAGAGTCCGGCGTAATTCTTGGGCGGGACGGGCAGGGCGAGGACGCGCTGGCTGATGCCGCCGAAGTCGATGCGGACGGAGGTGTCTTTCTTTTCGTCCTTCTTTTCACCCGGCTTCTCGTCCTTCTTGTCATCCTTCACGGCGGCCTTTTCCTCATCGCTTTCCGGCGCCAGCGGCGATGGGTCATCGTTGCGGAGAACGACCACATACACGTTGCGATTGGAGATGCGGTCGATGGAGGACATGTCCAGCCAGCCTGTGGAAAGGCCGGTGTTGGTGGAGGCCGTGAAATAGAGATGGCGGCCGTCCTTGTCGAAGGCGGCATGCCGCTGGTCGCTCAGCCCGTCTGAGACCTGCGTGGACTTGGCATCGGCGAGGGAATAGACGTGGACGGCGCGCAGGAAGTTCTTGCTGGTCCGGCTGTAAACAATCCAATTCGAATCCGGAGACCACTGCGGATTGATGTCTTCGCGGTCGGGAACGTCATAGTAGTCTGTATCGACTTTCGTGATCTTCTTCGTCGTCAGGTCGATGTAGCAAACATTCAGGTTGGAGTCACGGAACAGGATCTTCTTGCCGTCGGGGGACCACAGCGGGTTGTAGAAGTAGGCCTTCCAGCCGATGTCGAACTTTTCGACCGCGCCCGCCCCGTTCTGTGGGGCGACGTGAAGTTGATACTCGCCGCTCTGGTCGGAGAAGAAAGCGATCTTCTGACCGTCGGGCGACCACGCAGGGTAGCGCTCGGCTGCGCCAGAGGTCTGCGTGAGGTTGCGGATGTCTCCCTTTTCCGCCGGGACCGTGAGAATCTCGCCACGGGCGCCGAAGACGGCGCGAGCGCCGGTAGGGGAGATGCTGGCGCTCTCTATTTCTGAGGACAGCTTGACGAACCTGGGGCGGACCTCCGGCAGATCGCCATTCAGCTGGATGTTGACGGGCGTCAACTTGCCGGACTTGAGGTCGTACAACTCGATGGCGCCGAAGTGTTCCAGCACAATCACGTCAGGACCGAGTGAGGCACTCTTGTAGTCCAGCCCGGTGTTCTTGATAGCTTCGCTGACCTTCTTGGTGCGTGTGTCGTAGGAGCACAAGGTCATTGCGCCGAAGCGGTCACTGAGGAAGAAGACCTTGTCGCCGGCCCACATGGGGTAGTAGTCGTTGGAGTTTTCACGCGGGACCTTCTCGATGCTGGAATCGGAGAGGTTCGCGAGCCATACAGGCGAAGTTCGACCGCCGGCGTATCGTTTCCAGACGCTGAACGCGGGCGCGAGCGGGGTGTAGGCGAGGCGGTTGCCCCCGGGGGACCAAGCTGCTTGATACGCCATGGGGAGGGGGATTTGTGTGGCGGGGCCGCCTGCGGCGTTCATCGTGAACAGCTTCGCGCCGCCCGCCGCGGTGGCGCGGCCGGAGCGGAAAAGGATGGTATTGCCGTCGGGGGTGAAGGCGAGCGGTGTATCGGCGCCGGGATGCCAGGTGAGGCGTTTGGGGACCCCGCCTGAAATGGGAACCGTAAAGATGTCGGTGTTGCCGTCGTACTGGCCTGAGAAGGCAACCAGGCGGCCGTCGGGGGAGATGACCGCGTCGGTTTCAAAGCCTGTCCCGGCAGTCAGGCGGAGCGCTTCGCCGCCGGTGCGGGGAACAGTCCACAGGTCGCCGGCGAAGGTGAAGACGATGTGTGTCTTGTTGACGGCGGGCTTCTGGAATAGGAGTGGAGTCTGTGCGACGGCGGCGGCGCACAGCAGCATTGGGGCGAACAGACGGTGATTCAATCTAGGCCTCCGAGTATCGATTCTATCCGCAGAGCGGCAGGCTCGGGGTAAACTCTCCAGATGGCTCCGCTGCTGCCGTTGTTGTTCATGCTGCTCCAACCGCCGGTTGAGAGCGGGGATTTCCTGCCCGCCGATCTGGTGGAACTCAGCCGGCTGGACCCCTCCATCCATCTGGACATTCGCTACGCGGGCAGCAACAACTTCCTGGGGCGGCCCGTATACACCGAGGCTCGCGCCTTCCTGCAGCGTCCGGCGGCCGAAGCGCTGTTGCGGGCCCACAAGCGGTTGCAGGCTGAGGGATACGGGATCGTGGTGCACGACGGCTACCGCCCCTGGTCGGTGACCAAGATCTTCTGGGATATGACGCCGCCGGAGAAGCGGGACTATGTCGCCGACCCCTCGAGGGGCTCGCGGCACAACCGCGGATGCGCGGCCGACGTGACGCTGTACGACCTCAAGACCGGGAAGGTGGTGGAGATGACCAGCGGGTACGACGAGATGACGGAGCGCGCATATCCGGATTACACCGGGGGAACGGCTGCGCAGCGCAGACTGAGGGAGATGCTGCGATCGGCGATGGAGGCGGAAGGATTCGTCGTGTACGCCTACGAATGGTGGCACTTCGACTACAAGGACTGGCGGCGGTACCGGATTGCCGACGTCACCTTCGACCGGATTGCGGCGTCACCACGCTGAGCCGGCCGGAGCGCTCGAGCCATGCGCGGAACATCTGGGCGAAGCCGGCTGTTTCGGCCGAATGCTGCAACTGGCCGGTGGTGAAGCGCGTTTTGCGGCGCCAGTTCGGATACTGCCAGGTAGTGCCGGGCATGTTCTGCTGGTCAGGCTCCTTGGTGAGGTCTTCCTCGTTCAGCAGCATCAACATGGCGGGTGTGTTGACCAGGTAGCCGATGACGGCGTTGTGCAACTCGCCCGTGAGTTCTGTCCAGCCGGCAGCCTCCAGCGGGAAACCGGCCGGCAGGAGACCGTCGCGGATGAGTGCTTCGATCATCCTGCGTTTTTCGTCGAGCCGCTCCGCCTTCTGACGCTCGTAGAGCGCGCTGTCGTTCAGGATGCCGGCGGCGCGGCGGGCCTCAATGTCACGCCCGGCCCAAAACCCAGCGAGCGTGGGCAGGTCGTGCGTGGTGGAGGAGACCAGCACGTTGCGCGGGTACTCGGAACTGGGCAATGGCCGTCCGTCGCCGCCCTTTTCGAAGTAGAAAAGCTTGTAGCTCAACATGCCGAAGCTCTCCATGGCCTCG
>JACRKW010000065.1:1814-11411 GCA_016215215.1 Acidobacteriota bacterium | reverse complement strand
GTCCGGAATTCCACGCGCTCCCCGCCCGCCTCCAACCGGACCTCGTACTCCGTGTCCGGCTTCAATCCCACCAGCGATCCACGGTACTGCTTCTCCCGCGGATCGTAAACCAGCGGATAGCCGTCTCTCCACTCGCCCGCCTCCACCGCACGGTACTTCACCACGCACTCCCCCGCCGCTGCCCGGTTGTAGTAAACCCCCACCGACTCAAACGTCGCCACCCCCCACGCCCGCCCCTCCCCCGCCGCCCCTTGCGCCGCGTTCGCCACCGGCAGAGTCACTAGGGTAGCCAACATCAGCATGCAGGCACACGACTTCATTTCCATCATGTCCTTCACCGACCTGGATCATAGGTAATCCAGAACAACCCCCTATTTCACCTCCCGTGCAGCACCCTCCCCGCATTTCACTTCCACTCCACAAGCGAAAGAGACAAGTTTGCTTTGAATCACCCCCAACGCGTCGATCTCGGAAAGGCGATCAGCCTCGCCAGGATACGTAGCGGGCAAGAAAGAGCATTGCTCGCTCCAGACGCTTCCACACTACACTCGGCGGACACGATGCATCCAAAGCGGCCTATCTAGAACCCACAGTTTCGTCGTCTTCCGCATCAACAGGGCTGGCTTCCGAAACAGAACCATTCGTTTGCGGCGTCACGATCTTCGGTCCTGTACTCCCAGCACCCTTCAACCAGGAAGGCCATGAGTCGACCTCACGTGCAATCTGCTCAACCGCGGTCCAATACTCACGCTGCTGAGTTGTCGACATCTGGCGTTGGACTAGCATCTGAATCCTCCTCTCGTTGTCTTGCGGTCTTTCTTTCAAACAAATTTACACCAACTTGTTCTTGTTGTAAATACGAGCGCGGAACCATTGGCACCCGGGGCTCTGCTTCCTCACGGCGCCACTCTACCACAATTCCATCTTTCTTCCGCACGATGTTCCCCCCTTCACCCAGGGACACAGAAAACAGTTGCAGGTAGCGTCTGGGACCTATACCAATGAAAGGTTCGAAGGGTATCTTGTCAACCGGTCCATCACCGCCCTGCTGGCCGTCAACAGTGATCGAGTCGAAGTGGAGTTCCATCGCCCTGCTCTTCGGATAGGGCTCGATATGAGTCGCGCCTACAGGAGACACGCCATTCCTCGCACAGGTCAACAGTGCGTCCATCTCAGCGTGAACCGCCCGCCCATACTCGGTAATGTGCCATAGCTTTGTCGCCTTCAGCTGAGATCGAAGCTCGTCTCGGTTGCCGACCTCAGCCGAGCCGGTCATCTTGCTGATGACCTCATCTATGATCTCACGCCTGCTTCGCTCATTTGAATCGTACTCCAGGACGTGATCCCGGCGATCCTCGGCTCCCGGCCAGTATAAGCCTCCGCCGGCCCTGGGTACGTCGTTACAACCGACAGCAAGCACATCGCCACGTTCCGTTGAGATGGCGGCCCCAACTTGGCGACCAAGTTGTCCCGAGCGAAGAGAAGATGCCGTAGCGAGGAACATTGCGTGCTCGTCGACGGTAGGCGTGAGATATGGGTGGCCGAAAATCAAGTCCACAAAACGTCGCAGTTCCTCTTCGTGTCCGACCTCCTCAAGAAACAGATCAGACAATTCGAAGGTCTCCCGTGTCTTCTGCCCGAAGTTGGCCGGCTCGTCTTCATCTCTGCGAATCAACTTCTCGGCTTGCTCCTCGGTCATGCCTTTCACGCCCATGAGATAGTGCTTCCGCCGCTCGACTGGCGCGTGTACGCCGATCAAAAAGAATCCAGGTCCGTAAATCCGGCGGAGCGTCCTGGCTTCCTCTGGGTGCTTCAACGTGTGCAGAATCAACGCCGATCGCGGAGCGGGCTTTCGCGAACCCAGCGCAGGATCAACTTGGCGCCTTTTTGCGATCGCGCCGAGGGCGGCCAGTGCGACAATGTCATCACTTCCAGTTTGTTGTCGGAGACTGTTCCCCTCGTTCATGAGTGCGTTCGTTCGTTCAAACTCATCGGTAGATTCCACCTTCGCCAGCATGGATAGGTAATCACTCAGCCGGACAAATTCCGGAACATAGCCGAACTGACGCAAATGGTCGCCGAGCAAGCTTGCTACTCGTCCCCTGTTCGTCCCGACCGCACAGACGAGTCCAAAGACCAGTTCTGAACCGAGGTGGTGGAGACTGGGAACATCAGTGGAATCCGGTTGCACGTTCGTGTCAGATTCGGGCATCATGGGCCTCCCCCCACAATTAGATTTCATCGCCGGGCAAACCGGGCACGACGGGAATTATATCGCGATCTTATCCCGATGAATATCCGCAACCGAGAAACCGCAACTGAGAAACTTCATCCTCAGCTCTCCCGACGCAATCTCAACCGGCATAAAACTTGCCGCCCAGTGTGCTGGCATTGGAGAACGGATCTTCGAAGCGACTGCTCCCTCCCCCTGCCTAGCGCGGCGTATCCCTTGAGCCGGATCTCGTTCTTCGACACTTCCACTGTGCGTTCTCCCGGAGTTGAAAAACCAGCGATCCCACCTCAGGAATCACCACACCATCCGCCGCCAGCGCGATTTACATTCCCGCTTCGCTCGTGATCTCAGTGTGGATGTGGAGCTGGCAGCGGCCATCGCCGCGGATGTGAAAGCAATCCGCGCCTTTCACTGTTCCCTTTACCTTCGCCCCGGTGTTCGAGCCGTCAAAAAGCACGTCGAACCGCGCTCCCTCCTCCGGCGGCCGCTTCAGGCCTAAGGGCACCGCGTTTGTCGGCGAGCCGTACTTCATGTGTACTCGTAGATGAAGTCTCCGAGGGGCCCAGCCTGTTCACTCATGTTGCTTCTCCATTCTGCGTGCCATGCTCGCGTTGAGCACACGCCGACCCACTCGCCCTACGGACGCGGTTTGCTCAGCTTAGTTGCAGGTAATTGCAGCGCCCACCACTCCCTCCAGACCCTGTCCAGCCAATGTTGGAATCATCATCCCCTGCTCTGGCTTCCATCCGCATTCAGCAATACTCTCACTCACAGCCCCTCCACGCCTCCCCCTACTCTGCCTTTGGGATCAGCGCCCGCGCTTCCTGTAGAACTCCTCGAACGCCGCCCGCTCCTCCAGCGGCCGCCACCCCGGATCCGTGCAGGACCCCGCCGATGTCCAGCCTCTCCCCTTCGGAATCAGGAACCATAGCCCTTCCTGCCTGGTCATCATCTTCACGCTCGGCGCCTTCGCCTTCGGACAGCACGAGCACAGGAACTCGTAACTCATCTTCCGACCGTCTCCGGCCACCCCGAAAATGACCTTCGTAGCGGCAATCGTCCCCTCGATGCGCCAACCCGCTACAACAGCTGTCTCCTTGACGTGGCCCAATTTGCCAACCACAACCACTTTGGCCTCAGCCGCAATCGAGTACTTCTCCGCACCATCAGCGAGTGGCATCACGCCAAGCCGAACTCCGGCGCCGCATGCCCACATGAGAAGTAGCGCTCTCAGGTCTGTTCGTCCCTTCCTCCCCATCTTGACACGCATGCTATCTTCGGGATGCGAGGTAGGCCTTTGGCTTGCCCCGCTTTTCTTCTGCCCTGCCGCCCCGGCACAAGCTGTCTCCGACCCCGCTCCTTGACATCCGCTTTGCAGTTCCCATTCGCATCACACCGTTCGCACGCTCGTAGTGAGTCCGCCGGCCCGGTTGGCTCCCGGCGGCAGGCTGCGCTCTAAGACAAAACGAACCGATAAGTCATTAAAAAAACGTAGATCGCATCTGCCAGATCCCCGCCGGCGTACAATCGGTACTTCACATGACCCTCTCCACCCGCGCCCTGTTTCTCGTTGCCGCCGCAGCCGCTCTTGCCGGGGCCCAAACTCCCCAACTCGTCCGCATTCCAGCCGGTGAATTCACCATGGGTGGCCTGGAGTCCCCCGAACACCTCTCCCAGGCTTTCAAGCCCTACAACCGGCCTCCCGGCTACTTCAAGGACGAGTACCCCGCCCACCGCGTCCGTATCACCCGCGCCTTCTTCATGGGCCGCACCGAGGTCACCGTCGGCCAGTTTCGCCAGTTCACTGAAGCCACCGGTTATAGGACCGACGCTGAACGCGACGGCGAAGGCGGCTGGGGATACGATGAAGCCACCGGCATGTGCGTCGGCCGTCGGCCCCGCTTCAGCTGGAAGGATCCCGGCTTCCCCCAGACCCAGGATCACCCCGTCGTCAACGTCACATGGGACGACGCCCTTGCTTACTGCAAATGGCTGGGCAAACTCGACGGCAAGACCTACCGCCTGCCCACCGAGGCCGAATGGGAGTACGCCGCCCGCGCCGGCACCACCACCCGCTACTTCTCCGGCGATGAGCCCAAGGCTCTCCAGGCCTTCGCCAACGTCGTCGACGATACCGGCATCACCAGCTTCCCCCACGTGAACGAAATCGTCATCCCCCGCGCAGAGGGCCACCGCTTCACCGCCCCCGTCGCCAGTTTCAAGCCCAATCCCTGGGGCCTCTACGACATGGCCGGCAATGTCTGGGAGTGGTGTTCAGACCGGTATGGCGAAGACGCCTACGCCCATTCCCGGCTCAACGACCCCCGCGGCCCGCGCCGTGGCGATCTCCGCGTCCGCCGTGGAGGAGCCTGGAACAGTTGGCCTCTCTGGGCGCGCTCCTCGTTCCGCAACTGGAACACACCCTGGAGCCGCTGCCTCAATCTCGGCTTCCGCGTCGTCCGTGACGAATAGCTACGCCTATTGCGGTTCCACCACCACTGCCGTGCCGTAGCACAGCACCTCGCTCACTCCCTGCATCACCTCCGTCGCGTCGTACCGCACGCCCACCACCGCGTTGGCGCCCATTTGCGCCGCGTGCGCCAGCATCTGCTCGAATGCGTCCGATCGCGTCCTCTCGCACAACTCCGTGAACAGCGTGATGTTGCCGCCCACCAGCGTCTGCAGGCTTGCCCCGATGGTGCCGAACACGGATCTGGACCTCACGATGATCCCCCGTACCAGGCCCACGTTCCTCACAATCCGGTAGCCATCGATCGTGAACGCCGTCGTGGTCAGATCGTGACGGATGCCGCCGCTGACTGGCATATGCGCCTCCTGTGTAACCAGCCTTCCGGCCGGTCTGCACCAACATACAACCCTACGCTCCGTTCTACAATGGGCAGGTCCCGCGCCCTCGTCTAGTGGGAAGACCTGACGGCCGGAACGCATAGGGGGAGATGGATGGTCGGTCGCACTATTGCCCATTACGAGGTCCTCGAGAAGCTCGGCGCCGGCGGCATGGGCGAGGTCTTCAAAGCTCGCGATAGGAAGCTCAATCGCTTCGTCGCCCTCAAAGTCCTGCCGCACGACCAGATGGCCGACCCCGAACGCCGCCGCCGCTTCCTCCAGGAAGCCCAGGCCGCCTCGGCCCTGAACCACCCCAACATCATCGTCATTCACGACGTGGTCGCCGATGACCAAGGCGACTGCCTCGTCATGGAATACGTCGCCGGCAGGACCCTGGCCGACCTCGTTCCCAAGACCGGCCTCTCCTCCAGTCAGGTCCTCCGCTACGGCATCCAGATCGCCGACGCCCTCGCTGCCGCCCACCACGCCGGCATCCTCCACCGCGACCTCAAGCCCGGCAACGTCATGATCAATGACCACGGCCTGGCCAAACTGCTCGACTTCGGCCTCGCCAAGATCATGGAGCCGGCCGTCTCCTCCGACCTCACCGCCACACAGACCCTCGATAGTTCGCCCAAGACCGCCGCCGGCACCATCCTCGGCACCGCCAGCTACATGTCCCCCGAACAGGTGGAGGGCAAGACGCTCGACGCCCGCTCCGACATCTTTTCATTCGGACTCGTCCTCTACGAGATGATCACCGGGCGCCGCGCCTTCCAAGGCGACTCTGCCATCACCACCCTCACCGCCGTCCTCCGCGACCAGCCTCCACGCATCGCCGAGCTTGCCGCCGACGCTCCGCCCCAACTAGAACGCCTTGTCAATCGCTGCCTCGAGAAGGACCCGGCAGAGCGCTGGCAGACCATGAAGGACCTCCACGCCGCTATGCAGGGCCTCAAGGAGGATCTCGATTCCGGCTCCATCATCGCCTCGCGACGCCACGCTGCCGTCGCTGCTGCTGCCCTGCCCAAGAAAAAAACCGCGAGGTTCCTCATCGGAGCTGCTGCCGGCCTGGTCGTCGTTGTCGTCGCCGCCGGCGCGCTCTGGCTCAAGACCCGCCCCGCGCCCGCTCCGCCGCCTCAGCAGCAAACTGCCGCGCAACCAGGGCCGGCTCCAGAGCCTGCCCCGGCCCCGGTTGAGCCGGCCTCCACACCGCCGAAAGAGCTCCAGCCTGCCGCCGCCAGACCCGCTCCGGCCAAGGCCGCGCCTCCGAAGGCCGCAGCCCCCAAGGTCATCATCACTGGCCAGGCGGAAACCACCCCGCCGCAGTCGCAGCCAATCGCCCCGGCGACACCCGCGCCCCCGCCTCCCGTGCTCGCGGCGCCTCAAACGGTGGCCGTGCCCGTCAGCATCCCCGACGGCACCCGCATCCGCCTGGTGGCAACAAGTGATGTGCCCGCCGGCGCTGGCAAAGGTGATGTGGTCCACCTCGCCGCCGCCGCCGAACTCCGCATCGGCGATGCCGTCGTCGTCGCCAAAGGCGCCTCTGCCACCGCGGTTCTCGGCGAGGCCGGGCGCAAGTTCATCTTCGGCAAAAAGAACAAGGTCCCTGTCATGCTCGACACCATCGCCGCCGCCGATGGCTCCCGGCTCCACCTGCGTGGCACTGTCCAGTCTCAAAGCAAGGGAAAGCCCGTGGAACTCAATCCTCCGGACGCCAAGGACAGCCCCGTCGCGCTGCCAAAAGGGACAGAGTTCGACGCATTCGTGGACGGCGGAGCCGACGTCAAGGTCCTGAAGAAGCGGCCTTGATTGCGCGGTAGCTCCGCCAACGAACACATTGCGGCCCGCTACGGCTTACTCTTCGTGCCGAAATCCAGCAGCCCCGGCTTCAGCACCACCACCAAACCCGCCATGAACAGATTCTGGTGCTTGCTCAGGCCCGGCGTCTGGCCCACCTGGAAGTAAGGCTGGTCTGACCAGTCCTTGCGGTACTCCACCCGGCTGATGAAGCTCTCGTTCAGCTTCCATTCGCCGGTCAGCGTGAACTCCTTGAATGCCTGCGGTGTGCCCGTCCAGAATCCGTCTGTGTCGCTGTAGTATTCCACCCGTGGGGCGACGGCCAGGTACTTGTTCAGCGCGATGCGCGCCGCGCCCGCCATGCCCCAGAATGTGGCAGCGCCCGCCACTGGATACTTGTTTCTGCCGATGTCCAGGTTGTAGTACGCTGACACCCTGCTGTTCGGCGTCACCGTCACGGCCATGTCGTAGAAGTTGCGCCATCCGCTGCTGGTCCCGTTGTTTTCCGGACCCACGTAGTAGTTGTTCGCCACCGTGACCTTGGAGAAGGTATTGAGGCTGGTGAAGCCCATCGTCTTGCCCGAGTTGTTGTCCCGCATGACATTCCAGCCGGTGATCACCTGGCCGCCCACGCTCCAGTTCGGCCGGATGGGAGCCGTGGCGCGCAGGCCGACGTGGTAATACGGCCCGAAGGCGAACAGCAAAGACCGGGAGTAGTTCCAATTCAGGTGTGTCTCCGTCACTTCCGCTCCGGCGCTGGTGACGAACTTGCCGAAGTCCAGTTGCAGCCCCTTCCACGCTGCCGGCTTTACGGTCACGTAGGCGTTGAGCAGGTAGCGGGACCATTCGGTGTGTTTCGGCTCGCTCATGAAGAAGGCGTCATAAGTGCGGCCGTAGCCCGCATCCACACGGAAGCCGATCGGCTTGGCATCGTATGAGAACGAGCCGGTGATGCTGCTCAGACTGAGTTTGTTTGCGGTGTAGTTGAACGCCTGCGCCTGGGACAGGCGCGAAGAAGGAGTGTTGTAGTTCTGGTTGTAGTAGGTGTCCAGGTAGCCGCTCGCGCTGAAACCCTTGTATGTCCATGCCGTGGCCGGCGTCTGTGCAAAGACTCCGGGCAGCAGGGCGATGCCCACTAGGTAGCCGTGAATACGCATTGTCGATTTGCCTTGTCTGAAACGGTGGATGGGGCTACAACGGCTTATCTGACAAGGGGATGGAGCCGCTGTGCGATTCCGGCTGGGCGAGGGCTTTTCGTCCAGAGCCTCGCGGACGTGTGGGACAGCCGTTTCAACGAGTATGCAAGAGATCCGCCCGGCAAACAAATCGAGAGTTTTTATGACCCTCATCAAGACCAGCCGGCGGCCGCATTAATTCTCTTCATGACCTGAGAATACGCCGCCGCCAACCGCACCAATCTGTGGGGGTGCGAAGGTCCCGCTTGTCTCCTACGTCTGTCAAACAATCGGTGCTCTCACTCGGCTGCGTGCAACTCTCCGCAGCCGCCCTGCCCCTGATGGTCGTCCCGCACCTGGCGCGGGTTCTGGGCCCGGCGGGGTGGGGCGCGTTGGCCTCGGCCGAAGCCGCCGGCCGCTGCCTGAGCCTGCTGGTGGAATACGGATTCCAACTTTCAGCCACGCGCGACGTGGCGCAGGCCGGGGCTTCCCGGATGAACCGGCGGAGGGTGGTTTCCGGTGTCGGCAGCGCGCAATTGGGCCTCTTGGCCGCCGGCGGCATCCTGGCCTTGCTGGCTGGGCGAATCTGGCCCGCGGCTGCGCCGCTCATCGCGCTGGCGCTAGTGTGGGCCGCATGTCAGTCGCTGAGTCCCTCCTGGTACTTGCAAGGCGTTGAGCGGATGGGGGTAATGGCCTGGGTTGAGATCCCGCCCCGGATCGCGGCGGCATTGGCGATTCTCTGGTTCGTACGCACGCCGGCCGACGCCTGGCTGGCTCTGAGCTTTCAGGCCCTGGCCGCCGCTGCTACCGCACTGGCCGGCTGGACCTTCGTTGCAAGGGATGCGGGACTGCCCCAATTCTCCCTGGACGCGGGATGGCGGGTCCTGGCCGGCGGCGCTCCAGTGTTCCTGTTCCGCGGAGCCGTGAGCCTCTACACCACGGCCAACGTGTTGCTGCTCGGGTTGTTCGCCGCGCCGGCCATCGTGGCCCAGTTTGCCGGCGCGGAGAAGATCGTCCGCGCCGCCATCTCGCTGACTGGGCCGGTCAGCCAGGCCTTCTACCCGCGGATCAACCGTCTCATGCGCACCGGCGGACGCGGAGCCGCAAACGAGCTGCGTGCTTCGGCCCTCTCCATGCTCGCTCTTGGAGCAGCCATTGGTGCAGGTGTCCTCCTCTGCGCCGCGCCACTGGTACGCATCGTACTGGGGCCCGGTTATGAGGGCAGCGCGAGTCTGCTGCGGCTGCTCGCCGTGGTGCCGCTGCTGGTAGTAGCCAGCAATGTGCTCGGCATCCAGTGGATGTTGCCATTGCGGATGGACCGGGAGTTCACCGGCATTGTTCTGGCGGCGGGCCTGCTCAACCTCACAATGGCGGCGCTTCTCGGCCCCCGTGGCCAGGCCGCCGGCATGGCCGTCTCCCTGGTGGCCGCGGAAACTGCCGTTACGCTTGGTTGCGTATTGACTCTGTCGAGCCGCGGCCTGGCGCCGTGGCGGGTGGCGCCGGTATGACCTTCGACTGGCTCATCATCGGCGCTGGGCTTAC
>JACRKW010000065.1:0-1777 GCA_016215215.1 Acidobacteriota bacterium | reverse complement strand
CGAGCGGCGCGACCACATCGGCGGCAATACCTTCGACGTCTTCGACGCTCACGGCGTGCGGATCCACCGCTACGGCCCCCACATCTTCCACACCCAATCGAATGCCGTATGGGAGTATCTGTGCCGCTTCACGGAGTGGCGGCCCTACACCCACCGCGTACTGGCCGAGGTGGAAGGCAGGTTCGTGCCCGTGCCTTTCAACCTGGAGTCGCTGTCTGCGCTGATGCCGGAGCGTTTGGCGCGGCGGCTGGAGACCAAGCTCTTGCTGCACCTCGGGCTCGGCGCGCGCGTTCCCGTGCTGCGTCTGAAGGAGCACGCCGACGCCGACCTGCGCTTCCTGGGCGATTACGTCTACAGGAACCTCTTTGAAGGCTATACGTTGAAGCAATGGGGGGAGCGTCCCGAGGCCCTTGACGGCTCAGTGACCGCGCGCGTGCCCGTCGTGGTGAGCCGCGACAGCCGCTATTTCCCCGATCCCTACCAGGGCCTGCCACGCGACGGGTACACCGCCCTGGCCGCCCGGCTGCTTTCTCACCCGAACATCCGCCTGCTGCTCAAGACCGGAGCGCGTGAGGCGATGGAGATGGTGCGCTGGAAACGTCTGATCTACACCGGCGCCCTGGACGAGTACTTCGACCGAAGGCTGGGCGCGCTACCCTACCGAAGCCTGCGGTTTGAGTGGCGCTCCGAACAGGGCACTGAGGCTCAACCTGCGGCACAGGTGAACTATCCGAACTCGGGCGGAGCTACGCGCAGCACCGACTTCGGTCAGTTGACCGGGCGCTCCAATCCGTTCACGACCGTGGCCTGGGAGTATTCGAAGGCTTGCGATCCCCGTGTTGACGAGCCCTACTACCCAGTGCCGCGCGACTCCAGCCGCGAGCTGGCTGACGCCTACCGCCAACTGGCACGCCAGGAGGCTCCGGACGTCATCTTCGCCGGGCGCCTGGCCGACTATCGCTACTACAACATGGACCAGGCGGTCGCGCGCGCCCTGCAAGTCTACGAGGGACTATGCCCGTGACACGCGTCATTCCCATGGCGTTCCCGCCGTTGCGGCCGCGTCCGCTGGTATCGGTGCTGGTGGCCAACTACAATTACGCCCGCTGGGTCGGACGTGCTTTGGAAAGCCTGCGTGCACAAACCTACCCCCGATTCGAGGCGATCGTTTGCGACGACGGCTCAACCGATGAATCGGCGGCCGTGGTGGAGGATCTCGCCCGCCGGGATGGCCGGATCAAGCTCCTGCAGCAGACCAACGCAGGGATGGCCGCGGCGTTGAATACGGCGTATCGAAGTGCGCAGGGCACCCTGGTGGCGCTGCTGGATTCTGACGACGAATGGGCGCCCGGCCGGCTGGAACGCGTCGTCGCGCGCTTCTTCAGCGCTCCGAAGACAGGCATGGTGACCCATCCCGTGCGTGCCGTGCTCGCCGGTGGCGGAGTGCTGAAGCCCATTCATCCGCGGCGGCTTGACGAAGGCTGGCTCGCTCCCTCCATGTTGTCGGGGCGTGAGCCCGGACTGCCTCCCTCGAGCGGTCTAACCCTCCGGCGCGAGGTCGCCGAGCGCGTCTTCCCGCTACCTGTTCACTTCCGCAGGTGCGCCGACAAGGTGGCGCAAGACCGCGCGGCGCTGCTGGCGCCGCTAACGCCTATCCGCCAACCGCTCGGCCTGTACCGCATCCATGGAGGCAACCTGACCGGATTGAGCGGACCTTGCACTCCGGACGAACTGGATCGCAACTTCGAGTTCCTCCGCCTGCTCTGGGAAGACCGGC
>JACRKW010000329.1 GCA_016215215.1 Acidobacteriota bacterium | reverse complement strand
CCTGGTCAGTATCCGCCGGGTCAATACCCTCCTGGTCAGTATCCGCCGGGCCAATACCCACCCGGTCAGTATCCCGGCGACACCTACCCTGGCGGGCGAGGCCCAGGCGGCATCGCCATTCCACCCATCAAATTCCCCAAGCGCAACCCCAAGCCTGAGTCTGAGAAGGACAAGAAGAAAGGGGAATCCGACAAGGAACTGAAGGTAGCGCTTCGCTCGGTCGACGGTACGTTGCGCAAGCTGGGCGAACGGGACCTGCTGCTGGAAACCGCTCCGGGCCGCGTCGTGCGCTTGCGCCTGCTGGTCAAGACCCAGTTCCGCGATCAGAACGGCGATTCCATTCGCGACTCTCTTCTCCAGCCCGGCGACCAGCTCTCCGTTCAGGTGAATGCCGACGACGAGGAGACCGCTATGCGCGTGCTGCTCATCCGCAGCGCCACGCCGGAGGAGAAGGCAGCCGCCTCCCAGCCCGTGGACCCGGCCTCGGTGAAAGCCCCAACCAGCGCAGACGTCATCGCGCCCGCGTCCGCGGAGCCGGTGCCGGAAAAGCCATCCAACCCGCCGCGCCCTCCCGGTGGATCGCCCCCCGCCGTCTCAAGCCCCGAAGGCTCCAGCGAGGACCAGATCATCGAGGACGCGCGCGGCGCCGCCGCGGCGTTTGAATCCGAGCTCCCCAACTTCATTGCCGAGCAGATCACCACCCGCTCTCAGGGCCGCGGCTCGCCGCCACGGTGGCAAACCATGGACGTGGTCACCGCCGAGGTCGCCTATGCAGGAGGCAAGGAGGAGTACCGCAACATCCGCATCAACGGTCAACCCTCGTCACGCCCGCCGGCCGAGTCCGGCACCTGGTCCACCGGCGAGTTCGCCGTCACGCTCCAGGACGTCATGTCGCCCGCCACCGGCGCGCGCTTCAAGCGGCGCGGCGATGACACCCTCGGATTGCGCGCGGCCCTTGTCTACGATTACTCCATTGACCAGTTCAACTCGCACTGGATAATCGCCGGCACCGACGGCCGCACCTGGAGCCCGCCCTACCGCGGCAGTATCTGGATCGACAAGGCCACCCACCGCGTACTGCGCATCGAGCAGAAGGCCGAGGTCTTTCCTTCCAGCTTCTCCGTGGAGAAGGCCGAATCCTGGGTAGAGTATGCATTCACCCGGATCGGCCTGGATCTCTTCCTACTGCCGGTCGGCGGCGGAACCATGGGCTGCGGCCGTGGGGGCGGCTGCTCGCAAAACGTTCTCGAGTTCCGCAACCACCGCAAATTCACCGCCGAATCCACGTTCAAACCCTGAGCGGACAAAAAAGGGCGGCGGCCGCCACGGGACTCGCCATCCCGCGCGCACCGCCGCTGGGTGTGAGGAGGCGCTTACCAGTTCGGCCGCGCCATCCCGCCCGGGCCCGTGTGCATACCCTGCGGTCCCATCCCGCCTGGCCCCATGCCGCCCGGCCCGCGATGCGGCAGTGCGTCGAACTTTGCCTGCTGATCAGGAGTCAGCAGGGCATAGAACGCCGCTTCCGCTTTGCTTTGGATCGACATCACCTTTCCGTGGATCGTCCCTAGTGTGCCGGCTGCCTGATCGATGGCTACAATGTCGTTCTTCTTCACCGCCGCCGCCAGCGCGTCGTGCGTCGCTGCCGCATCGGCCGTGGCCGCTTGCACCGCGGCTTGGGCATCCGTGAAGATCTTCACCGCGCCCGCCTTCTGCGAGTCGCTCAGGCCCAACAGCGTACCCAGGTGATCCACCCGGTTTTGAATCATCGTGGCCGGATCGGGCGGCGTCCCGCCGGGTCTCCGGCCGCCACCCTGCCCTTGCCCGAAAATGAGCGCCGCCGAAAGTACCGCGGCTGATATCAATCTGAAAGTTGTCATCGAGTGTCTCGTGACCTCCTGCACCAATGAACGCGGCCTGCGGGGCTTTGGTTGACGAGGTGATCGTAAAAGAGTGTAAAGCAACGGTGTTCACCTTTTCTTTAACGTCACCGCCAGCCCTCCGCCTTGCGCGTACACCACCGTCGCCAGATCCGCGCTTGTGGTCACCACCTTGTAGTAGTCCGGAACCATGTCGATGTTGTGGGCCAGGATCAATCCCCCCGGCCGCACAAGCGGCAGCAGCCGGTTCAGGTAGTCCACATAGCCCTCCTTTTCGGCGTCGATGAAGACCACATCAATCGGTTCCTTCAGCCGCTTGATCGTCTCGTGCGCATCTCCCTGCACAATCGTCACCAGCCGATCCACCCCGGCCTTCTTGAAGTGCGCCAGAGCCGTCGCCGCGCGCCCTGCGTCCAGTTCGAATGTCGTCAGACGGCCGCCGGTCTTATCCAGCGCCAGGGAGAACCACAGCCCGGAGAGGCCCGTCGATGTCCCGATCTCCACAACGTTCTTGGCGTTGACCGATTCGGCCAGAATCCGCAGCATCATCCCGTCCGACACGGGCACGTTTGCATAGAGTTCGCCTGCCTTGACCGCCTCGTCCAGCGCCGCCAGGATCTTCGCCTCTTGCTCCCCGCGTGCCGTGGGCAGCGCCTCCTGGGCCCCAAAGCCGCGACCGCCCCGCCGTTGGCAAACCGCCGTGGCGCTCAGCGCCGTTAAGAGGAAAACAGTGGTTAGTGTGCGTTTCATGATCACGCTTCCAGACGAGAAACAGCCCTACTGGGGTTACTCAACCAACCACAGCCCATCCCCCAGCCTGTGGGAAAATAGAGGTTCCCGATGTCTCAAACCGCATTCCTCTTCCCCGGCCAAGGCTCGCAGGCTGCCGGCATGGGCAAGGCCCTCGCCGGCGCCTTCCCCGCCGCCAGGTCTGTTTTTGAACAGGCCGACGACGCTCTCGGCTTTTCCATTTCGGCTCTCTGCTTTGAGGGGCCCGACGACCGGCTCCGCCTTACCGAAAACACGCAGCCGGCCCTGCTGGCCGTCTCCATCGCCGCCTTCCGTGTCCTGTCTGAGCTCGGCTACCGGCCCGCATTCGTCGCCGGCCACTCCCTCGGCGAGTACTCCGCCCTGGTCGCCGCCGGGTCGCTCGACTTCTCCGACGCCCTGCGCCTGGTCCGCAACCGCGGCCGCTACATGCAGCAGGCCGTCCCGCCAGGAGCCGGCGCCATGGCCGCCATCCTCATGCCCCCGCTCGACAAGCTCGACTCCATCCTCGCTGAAGCCGCCCAGGGCGAAATCGTCTCCGCCGCCAACTTCAACTCGCCTGGCCAGCTCGTCATCGCAGGCCACGCCGGCGCGGTGGCACGCGCCTCGGAGGCTCTGAAAGCGGCTGGCGCCAAACGCGCCGTCCCTCTGCCCGTCAGCGCCCCCTTCCACTGCGCCCTCATGACCCCGGCCCAGCAACAGCTCAAAGCCGATCTCGACGCAACCACCTTCCGCGACCTCTCCGTCCCCCTCATCAACAACGTCCATGCTGCCCGCGTCACTGCCGGCGCCGACGCGCGCCAGGGCCTCTATCTTCAGGTTCCCGGCGCGGTCCGCTGGACCGATTCCATGCGCGCCCTCGCCGGGGCGGGCGTCTCCCGCGCGGTCGAAGTGGGCGCGGGCGCCGTCCTCTGCGGCCTCATGAAACAGATCGATCCCAACGTCCGCACCGCGAAGTTCGGCGATCCCGCCGACCTGGAGAAACTGCGGGAGCTTCTTGATTAGCTCCGCCCTCATCCACACTGCCGCTCATATACAATGAGACATCCCATGAACCAGCGAATCGCCCTCCTGTCCCTGGCCGCACTTTGCGCCGCAGGCGTCGCCTGCCGCAAAACCGTCCCCGCCACCGTCGCCGCCACCGTCAACAGCAGGGCCATCACCTACGCCGACCTCGACAAGCAGTACAGACGCCAGTTCCCTCAACAGCCCGACGTCGTCTCAACAGACCAGATACAAATCCAGAAGCTCGAAATCCTGCGCGCCATGGTCGACGAAGAATTACTCCTCCAGCGCGCAGAAAAGCTCTCCCTGCTCGCCAAGGACGACGAAGTCGACTCTCGATACAACCAGTTCAAGGCCCCTTATACGCAGGAGGAGTTGCAGAAGCAGCTCGACGCGCAACAGCTCACCGTCGAAGAATTGAAGGGCCAGATCCGCCGCTCCCTCTCCATCGACAAGCTCCTCAATCGCGAAATCGGCAACCAGATCAACATCTCGGATAAGGACGTAAGCGACTTCTACTCCGCCAACAAGGCCTCCTTCCGCTTTCCTGAAACCACTTACCACCTCGCCCGCATCGCCGTCAGCCCGTCGCCCAACCCCGACGTCCGCAACCTCGCCGGCAACAAGGCCCAGAACGAAGACCAGGCGCGCAAGAAGATTCTACTCATCGACGCCCGCATCAAGCAGGGCGAGGACTTCGCCAAGCTCGCCCAGAACTTCTCGGAAGACCCGCAAAGCGCCTCCAACGGCGGCGACATGGGCTACATCCCCGAGTCCGCCATCACCCAGGCCGACGCCGATACCCGCAAGGCGGTCATGACCATGCTCCCCGGCCAGGTCTCGCCCCCCATCCGCACCCCCAACGGCTGGCACATCCTCAAGCTGATCGCCCGCGAGCCTGCCGGCCAGCGCGAACTGCAGGACCCCCGCGTACAGCAGAACATCCGCGAGGCCCTCCGCAACCGCAAGGAACAGCTCCTCCGCAACGCCTACCTCGAAGCCTGCCGCAATGAAGCCCAGGTCACCAACTACCTCGCCCTCTCCATCGCCCCCGGCTTCGAGAAGAAGTAGACTCCCGGCCCGGCGGCGGACCCGATGCCCGCGCGATATAGTATCGTGTGGCGTGGCTGAAGGCAGATTCTGAGCAACCGGTTGCCCGGAGGTTGCCCGACATCCGTCCACCCGTCACGAAGTGAGCGCCGGGACGTCAGGGAGCGGCACTTTGACACTGAGCGTTTTGGACCCTGCGGATAGCCCGCGCCGTGTGCCCCGTATAGCTGCCGGCGTTGCCGCAGCACGCAGGGTGGTCCAGTATGTGGAGAGCCTGCAATGGCCTAGGATCCGGTGGGATGGATCGAAAACGCCAGCGCTACGTGGTGCATACGCGAGCACATCATCAGCGGCGCTCGCCGCAGACGCTCTTCTAGGCCAGCCGCCAGGACTTTACGCCATCCGCTGGGAGTGGACCGCGGAGCCGAATCCGCGGCTTGCGCAGTATGTTCGCCTGGACGACAAGTTCCTTTCGCTCGCCTCCCGGCGGCTACAAATGGCCAAGCGTATGCGACGCTCCCTCAGGAGCGTTACCGGCCAGAGCGCGGAAGAGTGGCTCGGCGGCGCATGGGACAACATCGCCGCCACGCGGCGCGAAATCGAATCCCCCGGACCCTCTGCCGCCGGCGCCACATTTCCAACCGAGTGGGAGCGGCAGATCGGCATCGAATGGTCGCTGCACAATGTGGACCAGCCTCCTACGCCCGCGCTTTCGTGTTGGCGAAGCCTGTGGCCTCACTGGCGTGTACTCACCGGCAGGCTCGCCGAGGAGTCTCCCGAGCGCCATGACGAAGCCACAAGCGCACTCGCCATCCTGGTAGCGAGGTGGGCCGGGAAGGTGGAACCGGCTGTGGTGACGCCGGCTCTGACTGGTTGGGCAGAGGCGGTCCGAGCGAGAAGATCGGACGCGGTGTGGGCCTTGGCGTCAGTTCAAGGATGCATCGTTGTGCTCGAAAGGTGGGTGGCGGCCACGGCGTGGAAGCCCGACGCGATGCGCCGGTTGGCGCTTGTGCTGGGCACGCAGTCCCGCACCGTACTGGAGACAGAGTTCGCTGACAAACTACCTTGGAACCTCGGAGGGTGGCAATCGTTCGCCGATAACTGGGACTGGCTCTGCAAGCTGGATGCGGTGCCGGAGGAGGAGTGCGCGACATTCCTCCAGGAAGGGTGGACACGTGAAGTGCGAGCTCTCTTGCCGCACCCGCCTGAACGCATGGCTGCCATGTTCCGCGCAGCCAGAAGATGGGCCGCCCGGGGAGCGGCCCAAGCCTACAAAGGCTTCTGGTCTGATTTGTTCGGCATCCCGAGCCAACGCCTGCTGAATGGATTGCTGGAGGCCCTGGAGGGGGGGGCGGAGCTGTCCAGGATCGGAGCATTGATCGACCTGTTGTCATCCTCCTGGACCAACAGCAGGTACTTGCCATTCCTGGACCAGCGTCCGCGCATCCTGCGTGCGCTGACCGGCTCGTTTGCAGGCGCGGACTCCGTGCGTCACGTTGAATGCTGCCTTGACGCGCTGGTTTCCCTACCGGACCAGCACGAGGACGCCTTACTGGAGTTCGCATCGATTCTACTCGCCGAAGCGCCGCGCGAATCAGCCGGAGCGTTCAACGCCCTATGCTGGAAGCTCTGTCCGGGCGACAGGCGAGTCGTGCGAAGCCTGCTGCGCCGTGGGGCGTCACCGCCGAGGTGGGACTATCCGGGCGACCCCGGTGAGGGCTGGAAGGCGCTGACGCGTTTCCCTTCGATCCGAACCTACCTTGGAATGCAGGCAGCCCGTGCTCGCACGGCTGGGCGCGTCATACGCTTGCTGCAACGTTTGGGCCTTGCGGTTAGGTTGGGAGAAACCGCCGAACTTCGTGTGGGATTCCGGCAATGGGAAACACTCGCCGCCACTCCCCCGACCGGAGACGACTCGCTTCTCGCGGCCTGGCGGGAGCTCTGCGGAAAGTCTTCCCCTGATTCCAAAGATGGGACTAGCAACGCGCAAGAGAGATTGGAGGGCGAGAAGGAGTGGTTGCGGCGCAAGCGTGCCGAAGGGACGTTGGCCGCTGCGGGATTGAAGCGTCTGGAGTATCTGGAGAACCGTGCCTTGGATGAGGCGCGGCGCTCCGCCGAACAGCATCGAAAAGCCCGGACGGCGCTAATCAAGGCGCTCGATCTTCTCCAATTCGAGGCGCTGGAGGCGATCGCGGATGGTGCAATGGGCAAGCACTACGCGGCTCTCGGCCTGACCCCCGGGAGTCATACCGGCGACCCGGACTGGGAGCATGCCCTGAAGATCTATGCGTCGTCTGGAACGAATCGAAGACTGCTCCGTGCCATGCTGGCGCAGGCTGAAGCGGGCAGGCGGGAGTGGCCGCTCGACCACCCGCGAAACGCCGCCTTCCTGTGGCAACTGAGTGAGCACGGCGGAGACAGAGACCGCTGGCTCGGTCCCTTCCGCGAGGTTCATGATACCGGTGGCGCCTATCTCCAGGCATACGCCGAAACCGACATGCTGAAGGCCCTGCAGATGGGCACACACTTCTCCACGTGCCTTTCGCCACACGGCTGCAATTCGTGGTCCGCTGCCGCCAATGCGACAGAGGCCAACAAGCGGGTGCTCTACGTCACGGATGCGCGCGGACGGATGGCCGGACGGCGCTTGGTCGGGCTTACCCTTCCGGACGGCCCGGATAGGCGTCCCAGGTTGACGCCGTTTCATTGTTACCACGCGGCCCCGGAAGAGTCCGCTTCGCCTTGGATCCGGATCTTGCTGGACCTCCTCTGCCTGAAGATCGCTCGTGAGATTGGCGCCGGGCCGGTGAGCGAATCAATTGAAAGCGACGGTACCGCGCCACCCGTAGCGCTGATCGGAAAGTGGTACGACGATGGCGCATGTCACTGTGACTGGTGGGTAAGTGCGGAATACGTAGACGTGGACTCGCTGCCGGCCCAGAGCGCGGCTCCGCTTCTGGAGCGGGTCCGGAGCCACATCATCGAGGACGAGAGTCTCTCCAGGTCGCCCTTCCACTGGAAAGTGGCCCCCGATCTGCGCTGCATCCTCTGGCTGGGTTGCCTGGCGCTGCCTCTTCTGGAAGAGGCCGGCCATCCTCGAATACCACCTGAGCACTCGAAATGGCTGGCGAGATGGTCGGACGACAAGGCGCTGAAGGCCTGGGCAGAAGCGGGCCTGCGCTGACTTGCGTTTAAGAGCTGGCGGCCTCCAGCGTGGCTGGACCGAGAATGGACTGCAGTTCCTGGCTATTAAGCCGCTCCTTTTGCACCAGCGCATCCACCACGGCTTCGAGTCGCGCGCGGTTCTGCTCGAGCAGTTGCCGCGTATTCTGCATCTCTTCGGCGAGCATTCCGGCGGCGATCTCGCTCATCTTCAGGAACAGCGGACTGCCGAGGGCAGCCTCGTATTTCATGAGCTCCGGCGCCGCGGCCACGCCAAACTCCTCGCTCATGCCGTAGCGGCAGACCATGGACCTGGCAAGGTTGGTGGCATGCTCAAGATCCTGTGACGCCCCCGTGGAAATGCCTGCTTCGGCGCCGTAATAGAGCACCTCGGCGGCCCTGCCTCCCAGGCTTACCCGAATGTCGGCCAGGAGTTGCGCGCGGGTGCGGCTGCCGCGGTTCTCGATCTCTTCGGCCGAAGGGGCCATGTATCCGCCGTGACCGCCACGCGCCACCACGGTGACGTACGAGGGAATCCATCCGGAGAGCCAGTACAGGATGGTGTGCCCGGCCTCGTGCCGTGCCGTCCGGCGGACAGTTTCCGCGTCTCTCGAACGTGCCTCGCCGAACTGCACCTTCTCGAGCGCGTCTTCCAGGATGCGATCGGTCATGTCGACGCCGGCCTTGGCTGCCTCACGCGCCGCCGTGTCGATGATGGCCTCCAGGTTGGCGATGCTCATGCCCGAGGAACGTTCGGCGATCAGGTCCAGGGTCGCGCCGGAGACCACGCACGCCGGCCGGTTGCCGAGCCGCCGCACCAGGTATTCGCGGCGCGCGGCGCGCTCAGGAAGGTCGACCAGGATGGAGCGGGAGAATCGCCGGACCAGAGCCGGATCCAACGCGCGAGCCGTCCGCTCAGGAGCGTCCTGATCGCCGGTCTCCACCTTGAAGTTCGTGGCGGCCAGCACAAACACCGGGCGATCGGGCGACGGGCCAGTGAATCCATCCATCTCGGTCAGCAGCGCGTTCAGAGTGTTCTCACCGGCCTGATCGCCCCCGCCACCGCCGCGTCTGACGCGGCCGATGGCGTCAATCTCGTCGATGAAAACGATGGCTGGGGCGTAACGCCGCGCCCGTGCAAACAGGTCCCGCACGTTCTGCGGACCGCTGCCCTGCCAAATGGTCACGAAGCTGCTGCCGGACGCCTGCAAGAACGCCACGTTGGACTCACCCGCCATGGCGCGGGCAAGCATGGTTTTGCCGGTCCCCGGCGGCCCGTAGAGCAGCACGCCTTTCGGAGGCTTCAAGCCCAGCGCGGCCAGCCGCTTCGGGTTCTTCAGATAGTCAATGAAGAAACGCAACTCCTCCTTGGCAGCCGTGGCGCCGATCACCTCGTCGAAGCGCGTTCGAGGCCGCTCCACCTCCTCCATCACTTCTCCGGCGTCGGCAGCCGCTACGGCGCGCGTGAGCCGGAAGTTGCGCAGCGAGACGGTGATGACGCGGGAATGGGAATCCAGATGAGGCACCGTGTCAAAGCCGAGCACCTTCCGCTCCTGTCCCATCCGTTCGGCGGCGTTCTCCCGATGCAGGCGGCGGCAGGTTTCCAGCAGCCGGCCGGTGAACTCCGCTCTGGCGGCGGCGTCATCGTCGGGTGTGGCGTAACCGCTGGCTATGGCGCCTCGCGCGCCGCCGCCCCGCACGCAGGCCATGAACAGCTCGCTGTCCACCTTGCCTTCGGATTCTTCGCCGGAGCGGCCGCCTGTGAGCGAGAGGAGGAATACCGGCAGGTTGGGCAACCGCTCGCGGATCTTCTTCAGCAATTCCTGTCCGGCGTCAAGGCTGCGCGCCGCGGCCGGGGTGTGATCGAACAACTGCAGCGAATTGGAAGGCGTGCCGGCGGTTTGGCCGAGCCACAGGTCCAGCAGGACAAGGTCCACCTCGTCGGTGCCGAGTATCTGCAGGGCATCAGCGGCGTTGGATGCCGATCTCCATTCCACCTCCGGAATCGACGCTTTGTAGAGTTCACTAATCGGCTGGTCCGCTATCAGCAGCACCTGCGGAACCTGGCGTGCTTCAAACAGGGAACGGACCTCGGGCGGGGCGTCGCTCCAGCCGGCTTGAAGCTCGAAGTGGAGACTCTCCACACGGCTGAAGACCTCTTCCAGCCGGTCCGTCTTGAACATACGGCAGAACTGGAAGAGCTCGGTCTTGACGAAGGCCTCCGCCTGGGAGCGTAGCGTGCGCGCGTCGGCGCGCGCGCCCTCGCGAAGCACCAGGGCCATGGGCAGCAACGGATCAAAGGTGACGCGCTTGTAGTACTGCATTTCCAACAGGCCCGCCACTCGCGAAATCTCGGCGCGGGAAACGCGCTCCAGTTCATTCACGCGCAGATGGTTGAACAGGATCGGATAACCGGTTGCCATGCGGGAGCAGATGGCGGCGGGAAAGAACGGCTCCCTGGTCAGCGGGTTGATTTCGGTCTCCAACGCATCAAGAATCGTCCTGCGATGGAAACCGGCGTTCGCGCGGTGCACCCCGCTCTCATTGGGACGGTCGTAGAGTTTCCGGCCGGCGTTTGAAGTGAATATCAGCGTGGTGTCACGGAACACGACGTTCCGCTCGTTGTACTTGTCTTCCAGGATGCCTGCGTCCAGGATTTGCAGGAAGAAATGAATGGCGGTGGCATGCGCCTTCTCGATTTCATCGAACAGAATGATGGCGTTGGGATTCTTCTCAACAAACTCGGTGAGCACGCCGGGATGGGCTCCGTGATAGCTCTTCGACATGCCCACCAAGGCATCGCTCTGATGGTGGCTGGAGTAGGCGCTCATGTCGAAGCGTTTGAAGGGCCTGTCGAGATGGGACGCGCCGAGTTCGGCAAGGAAAGTCTTGCCGACGCCTGGCGGTCCGGCGAACACGAACAGCGCGCGCGGCGCCTTTCTTTTCTCGTCGGCCGCGGCGACCACCTCGGCGTTGAACAGCCCTTCCACAAAGTCATGTACCGCGTGATCTTGGCCGAAGACCCGCTTGAGCAGTTCCTCCCTCAGAGTGCGCAGGCGCGCCGTGAGTTCGTCCAGCCGGGGCGAGTTGTCCTCCCTTTCCCACCAGGAGGTCAATAACGTCCGCGCATGGTCGACGGAGATCGGCGCAGCGCCGAGGACCTTTGCCATGTCCGGTGACATCGCCGCGGCCGCAGCCAGGTGGCGCAGGTTGATGAGGCCCGGAGTCACGCGATCCGGCACCTGTTCGGCCAGACCTTTGGCGGTTCCCAGGAGCTCGCGTACGGCCTCGCTCAAGCGCATCTGCCCGGGACAACCCGCCGGCTGGGGCGCCGGCCCGAACTTCTCACGCACCGTCTCGGGGCGCAAGCCGAGCGACTCGGCCAGCAGCACGGTGGCTTCCGCACTGCCACAGATTGCCGCCAGCAGCGCCGGGCAATCGATCTCGATGGAGGCTGAGGAGTATGCATAGTCCTTAGCCATGTCCAGAACCGCCTGCATGCGTTCGGTGAACATCGTCGGTCCTTTCCTCGCCTGACGGATCAAATCTCCCACGGAATCTCAGCCGCGCTCGCCGCCTGCAGCTGGACCGCCGCCGAGAGTTGCCGCCACTCTTTATCCGAGCCGAGCTGCGTGTCGTACTCGCCTTCGTCAAGGCGCATGATGGAGCGGAAGGATGCGCGGCGCAGCACGCCCTTCATCTGCTCCCGCCACTGCGGGGAGGAACCCCGGCCGGTGAGACCGCTCAGCAGGAAGACCAGATCCTCTTGCCCGCACGCCTCCTCCAGTGCCTCAAGCAGCCGTTTGTGAGTGCCCCCGCCTACTTCCGTCGGCTTGAATGGGCCGGTCATGTCGATGATCCGCCGGTTGCGGATGGGCCT
>JACRKW010000355.1 GCA_016215215.1 Acidobacteriota bacterium | reverse complement strand
AAGGGGCGAAGGCGCGGAGGGCGAGGCGGACCGCGAAAACGGCGATGGCCAGCATGGCCAGTGCGGTGAGGGCGTGCAGGGCCAAGTGCCAGTTGCCGGCGACGGGCAAAGAGAGCCAGCCGTAGGCGGCGGCCAACAGCGCCGCGAGAAGCAGCGCCTCCTGGAGCCAGAGAAGCTTCTGGCGCCAGAGGCGCGCGAGGGCTTGCAGAAGCAGATTCACGGCCGGACCTCCAGTGGTTTGGGCTCGCTCCAGCTCAGGCGGCCGGGGGTGTACATCGGCTCGATGCGAGCCGGCGCGACACGCAATGAACCGGCATTGGTGAGCTTGAAGAGATAGACGTATTCGAGGCCGTCGCGCGGCACCATCCAGGGGAAGAAGGTGACGCGGGAGTCGCGGATCTCACGGCGTTCCCACCAGGTACGCCACCATACGGGACGGCCGCGCAGCTCGTAGAGGGAGTCGTCCGGGACGACTTCCGCGCCTGAGGGTAGCGGGTCCTCGACAACGAAGTAGCGCTGCTGGTCGCCGCCGGAGATGGAGAGGCGGACGGCGATGAGGTCGCCGGGCTTGGCGTCGCCCTCGAGAGGATCCATGCGCCAGGTGACCCGGCCGGCTGCGGTGACGGGTGACAGCCGGGAGTAGTTGCGATTGATGCGCAGGGGGCTGCCGGCGGGCCGGGAACGCTCCTCTGTTGTGCCGATGGCGCGCCACTGCCAGTTGACGGAGGCGTAGAGGCGGCCCGCGCCGCTTTTCTCGACCTGGATTCTCGGCACGGCATCGGCGGCGAGCGGGACGGTGACGGACACCGGCGCGGGGCTGAGCGCGTCGGCGGCGCCAAAACGCTTTTCGAGGACCTGCTTTCCGTTGAAGAGGACGCGGGCGGAGAAATCCGGCTTCAACTCGCCGCTGCGTTTGAGGACATCGGTGAGGCCGAAGATGACGAAGGCGGTGCGCTTGGTGGAAGACCAATAGTAGCCCTGGTCGCGGTGGTTGACGAGCCATTGCGCGGCTTTGTCGATGAGAGGCGAGGCCGGCTGGTTGCGGGCGAGGAGTTTGATGGCAAAGGCGGTGGCTTCCAGCGAGTTGTCGGATTCGAAGTCGAGCATGGGATCGCGGTTGGAGTCCCACCACGCTTCTTCACCCTGCTGGAGGGCGGTGGAGGAGAGATGAGCGGCGGCTTCACCGGCGCGCTGGTCCTTGAGGCGATCCAGCGTGAGGCCGAGCAGCGCCCAGCCTAAGCTGGTGAGGGAAGCGCGCTGATCCCAAACGGCCTCCAGACGGGCGGAAGCGGGTTGGCCGAGGAGCGCCATGGCATAGAGAGCGTAAGCGCGGGTGTCCGGAGCAGCGCGGCGGTCGCTATCGAAGCGAAGGGCCAAAGCCTGCGAGGCCAGGCTGAGTTTCTGTTGATCGACGGAATAGCCGGCTCCGGCGGCCAGCCTGAGGCCTGAGGCGACGTAGGCGGTCATGAAGAGGTCGCTGTCGTCACCGCGCCACCAGCCCCAGCCGCCGTCCTGATGCTGGAAGGAGTAGAGCCGCTCCAGGCCGGCTTTGACCTTCTTCTCCAGGATCTTGCGGTCGACTCCGGCGTCGAGCTTGAGCTCGCTGAGCGCCTGCGAGACGACGACGTTGGGCAGGAAACTGGACATGGTCTGCTCGGTGCAGCCGTAAGGGTAGGTGAGCAGGTAATCCAGCGCGCCGAAGACGGCGCCGGCGACCGACGGCGCAAGGCGGATGGTGACGGCGCGCCAATTGGGGGAGGCTCCCGAGGGGAAGGTGAAGCTGTAATCCTGCTTGTCAGAGGGGCGCTGCAAGCGGGCTTGAACGGGTTCAGTCAGCTTCAGGCCATAGGGCTCGACGGGCAGGGTGAGCTCGAGGGCGTCGCTCTCGGTGGTGGTGAGCGCCTTGGCGGTGAGGACGACCTTTTCGGAGGCGGGTATGCGCAGGCGGTAATCGAGACGGCCTTCGCCTTTGGCTGTGACGGTGAGCTCGCCGCCCTGCTGCGAGAGGATGGCGGCGCCTTCGGCCTGGAGGGAGACCTTCACTTTCTGCTCGACGGCCGTGTAGTTGCGGACCAGGACGGGCAGGACAATCTCGTCGCCCTCGGTGAAGAAACGCGGGGTGGCGATGGTGACGAGGATGTTCTTGCGGACCACGGTGCGTTGGATGGCGCTGCCAACGCGGGTGTCCCTGGTGACGCCGCGCGCGGTGGCGCGCCATGTGGTGAGCGAATCCGGGAAGGTGACGAGCGCTTCGGCGCGGCCGTCGGCGCCGGTCTTGAGATCGGCGACCCAGAAGGCGGTGTCGGGGAAGTCCTTACGAATTTTGGGTTCCTGGAGGCGCTCCGGCTTGAGTTGGGCGCGGGATTCGCGTTTGCGCATTTCAGCCAGCATCATGCGGCGGCGGCCGGCCTCGCCGTAGAAGTAGTAGTGGAGCGAGGAGTCCGTCGAAACACGGTTCCAGACGCGGCCGTAAAATGCGCCGAGGATGTCGGGCTGGGTCTCGCGCTGGATGGCGTAGATGGCTTCATCGACGACGCCGAGACTCAACTCCGCGCTGAGCGGGCGGCCCTGGCTGTCCTTGGCGGTGACAGAGAAGGCGGCGGGCTCGCCGGGCTTGAACTCGGGTTTGGGAGTCTTCACTTCCACCTGGATCTGCTTGCCGGTGGGAGGCACCTTGAGTGACTTGGAGCCGCGGTAGAGCGTGTTGTCGCGCACGAAGACGGCTTCCAGAAAGACATTGGGGGCGTGCGAACTCTCGATGGGCACCTCGACGGTGGCGGTGCCGTCCTTCACGGCGATGAAGCGCGACCAATAGAGCGTCTTGCCTTCCAGCGAGAGCCAGAGGTCGCACTCAGGCACGCCGGCGACGATGAGGACTTTGGCCGTATCGCCGGGTTTGTAGGAGGCCTTGTCGGGGATGATCTGGACGCGCTGCTCGCGGCCGGTCTCGCGTGTTGGGGCGGCTTGTTCCACTCGTGCCGGGCGACCTCCAGGGTGAATGGGATGTTGGGGGCGGGGTTGCCGTCGTAGTCCTTCGCCTCCACGAGAACGCGGGCGGGGTCTCCGGGAGCGTAGACGTAGCGTTCCGGGCGGGCGCTGATGAAAAACGGTCCGCGGGTGGCGGTGAAGGCCGCCGCGGCGCGGATCTCGCGGTTGGTGGAATCGGTGACTCGGGCCTCGACGCGGTAGACGGCGTCGTACTGCCATTTTTCGGTAGGAACGGCGACGACGAAGCGGCCTTGCGCGTCGAGCTTGCCGGTGGATTCCAGGACCTGTTCGCCGCCGTAGCCTGCGCCGCCTTCTTCGCCTTCGCCGCCAAAGTCCTCGTCCATCTCCCACCACGGGGGCCAGTAACGGTAACGGTGCACGGCGTAGGCGACCTTGGCGCCGGGAACCGGCTCGCCGTAGTAGTAGCGTGCCTCCACGGTGACACTCATGGCGGCGCCCTGGGTGAGGCGTTTGGATTGGGGCAAAACTTTCACTTCATAGTCGGGTTTGCGGTACTCCTCGACATGGAATCCGCCGTAGGCCGCAGGAGCGCGTTCGCCGCCGCCGAGGCCGACGTTGATGCCGTAGTAGCCGAGAGGCGCGCCGGCGGGCAGATCGAGATCGCCGTGAGCAGTGCCGAATGCGGAAAGAGGGAATTTCTTCTTGAGGAGCGTTTTGCCTTCCGCGTCGTGCACCTCCACCACAGCGGAGGACTCGGAGGGTAGCGCGTATTCGGCTTTGTCCATCGTACGGAGGATGGAGCGGAAGTGGACCTTGTGGCCGGGGCGGTAGACGGGACGGTCCGTGTAGACGTAACCGGTGAGGCCGGGGCCGGCGCCGAGCAGGTAGCCGCCGGCGGTGGTAACAGCGAAGTCGTCGTTGTGCCGGGCGAGCACCATGAGGCCCTCGTCGGAGACACCGGTTACCTTCGCCTCCAGCAGGCCCTGGGCGGTGGTCTGGGATTGGAGAACGGAGGATTTCCTGGCCCAGTCGTAGAGCTGGACCGGGCAGTTGGGAAGCGGGCTGCCCGTGGTTCGATCGACGGCCCGGATGAGGACGCCACCGGAAGTGGTCTTGGTGAGGAGGGCGAGGCCGGTGACCGAGATGATGGTGTAGGCTTGCTTGGCGCCGCTGGTGGCCTCCAGCACATAGAGCCCCTTTTCCTTGATCTCCACGGGAACGGTGGCGGCCTGCCAGCGGTTGGGAGTCTGGATGGGCTGCTGCCAGCGGCGTACCAGTTGCTGCGGGTTGAGAATCGCGCCGGGAGCATACTGTTCCGCCTTTGGCGGCGCTTCACCGGTTATGGCCGTGCGGATTCCGGCGCGCGAATCGGCGGAGAACTGGCTGCGGAAGACGTCGCGGAAGCGCGCGCGCCAGGTTCGCTTCCAAGAGGCGAACCGCTCGATGGGGGTCCGGGCCTTGGGGCTGGGCCGGATGGAACCGCCGAAGTGGTGTGGGTCGTCGAGCTGGCGGAAGAAGCGGATGGGGTCGTTGATGCGGTAGCGGCGGAAGTCGAGTTGGCGGATCTGCTGGGACTGGACGCGGACGATGGCGGACTCTCCGGGAAGAATGGGGCGGTCCGTGTTGAGGGAGAAGTAGCCGCGGCCTTCGTCCTCCTGCGCCGGGGCGGCAAGAACGAGCAGGAAGAAGAGCACCAGCCAAAATCGGAAGCGCATGGAGTTAGTCCGCATTTCGAAGAATGTTCCAACGATAAACGCCAAGGAAGTTGGCGTTGCCGGCGACGGGCCGCCAGCGCGGCTCCTTGTGATGGAGGAGTTCGGCGAGGGCGGGGCGGCGGAGTTCGCCGGGGGAGGCTCCGATGGGCCCGGTGTGATAGACGGCGAGAGGGCCGGGGGAGGAGTCGAAGGCGCTGCGGCCGAGGCAGACCATGGAGTGCCAGGGCTGCGAATCAGTGAGCTGGCGGTAGAAGAGGAGGTCGCCCGGGCGGGCGGAGGAGGGATCGCGGGAAAGTTGGAAGGCGCTAAAACGCATCAGGTGTTCGGCGTCGGCGAACTGGCGGGCCTGGCCGGACGAGGTGAGGAAGAGCGCCGGGGTGCGCGCGGGGCGGCTCAATTCGGGCAGAGGGGGGACCCAGTCCAGGCCGGTGGTGTGGGCCCATTCGGAGGTGTGTGAGCGCAGGGCTTCGCGGTAAGCGAATCGGAGCAGGGAAGAGCAGTCGGTGATTTCCCTGGGGCGTCGCGAATCCGGAAGGAAGTACACCGCCTCAGCCAGCCAGGCGAACCAGGCGCGAAAGGCGTGAGCGTCGGCGATGGAGAGTGGGCCATGGGGATCGACGGCGGCCTGCGTGCCGCCGAAGATCAGCCACAATGCGTTACGCCTGTTCACCCGGACGTTTATCATAGCCTTTATCAGCGTATGGGGGAATCACCATTTGGGCGAATCACGTTGGGTTCAAGCGGGGACGGCTCCGGTTGTCCCCGGTTGTTTGTGTATGGGACGCTGCGGCGAGGGGAGAGGAATCGAGCGGCGCAGCGGCTGTGGGCGATGGCGGAACCGTTAGGCGGGGCCGTGGCGCGGGGACGGCTGTATCACCTGGGGACGTATCCTGCCATGACGGAAGCGCGAGGAGCGGGGGAACTGGTGCGCGGGGAGGTGGCTCGATTGGTGGACGCGTCCGTGCTGGCAGAGTTGGACGCCTACGAAGGGCCGGAGTACCGGCGCGTGGTGCTGGAAGCGGTCCTGGATACCGGCGAGAAAGTGGAGGCGTGGGCGTACTTGTTTACAGGAGATGTGGACGAGTCTGTACGAATACATGACGGGCAATGGGTACAATAGCCGGATGATTCGTTTCACGCTGGCGATGGCGCTGTGTCTGCTGCCCGTATCGGGACAGAAGACCTGGACCGATGCGGAAGTGATGAAGGTCCACCGCTCGGCCCTGATCATTGACGGGCACAATGACGTCACCAGCTTCACCGAGAAAGGGCTGGACATCGGCCTCCTGCGGAAAGAGGGGCACAGCGACGCGGTGCGCATGAAGCAGGGCGGGATGGCGGGGCAGTTTTTCGCGGCATACGTGGGCGTGGAGTACATGGCCAAGGGCCAGTCGGCGCATCGTGCGATGCAGATGATCGATACGATCCGCTTCGACATCGTGGACAAGCATCCGGCGGATTTCACGCTGGCGCTGACGGCGGATGATATCTTGCGGGCGCGCAAGCAGGGCAAGATCGCGGCGTTGATCGGGATCGAGGGCGGCCACGCGATTGAGGACGACCTGCGGCTGCTGCGCGACTACGAGGCGCTGGGCGCCCGCTACATGACGCTGACGCACACGCGGAACCTGAGCTGGGCCGGATCGTCGGCGGAGAAGGACAACCGCGGGCTAAGCGAGTTCGGCCGCCAAGTGATCGCCG
>JACRKW010000354.1 GCA_016215215.1 Acidobacteriota bacterium | reverse complement strand
GTGGCTACCATGGCCGCCCCCATGAAGATCGCCTCAATCTGTGGATGCCGCGCAGCCGTTAAGAGCAGCCAACCCATCAAGAACGGCAGCACCACTCCCAAGACGGCGACGAGCATCGCCATCCGTCCCACCCTGAGCAACTCCGACGCCTTCACTTCCATCCCTACCTGGAAGAGCAGGAACATGACTCCCAACTCCGACAAGGCGTGCAGCAACTGGTTGTATTCGATCCACCCCAGCACCGACGGCCCGATCAGGATGCCCGCCAGCAATCCGCCCACGATGCCCGGCATGCGCAGACGTTCGCTCAGTTCGGCCAGAAGTTTCGTCGTGCCGAAGACGAGCAGAAGTTGTAGTGGCAGACTGGCAGCATTGGCGGCTGTGGCAAGCATCGCTAACGGGGGCACTCCCTCATTGTGCAACAGTCACATCGCCCGCAAGCGCAACAAAACACAATGCTCTCCGTGTCATAAGAATTTTCATTCGCCTCGACAACATTTATCTGTTGGCCAGGAGCCCGCCACCCGGCTTACCATGAATTACCAAAACCCCAGTATGGTTTTCATCGCGCCAAGAGGGGCGCGCCGCAGAAACAGCATCGGCCGGCTGACGGCCGCAGCAAACCCCCGTCCGGTTTCCCAATGAACACCCAGCTCGCCGCGGGTAGTCCGAGAGGAGATCAAAACCGAGTGTTGAAAACGCTTTGCCTGGCACTACTGTCCCTGCCGTTGACGCCCGCGCTGCTCCAAGCGCAGGCTCCGGCATCGGTCGACCAGAAACTGGAAGCCCTCGATGCGGCGGTGAAGTCCGCCCAAATGTCCGGTGACAACGCCTGGATGCTCGCTAGTTGCGCGCTGGTGCTGCTGATGACCGGCCCCGGCCTCGCCCTGTTCTACGGTGGACTCGTCCGCCGCAAGAATGTCCTCGGCACCATGATGCACAGCTTCATCCTCATGGCGCTGGCCACCATGCTCTGGGCGGTTGTCGGCTACAGCCTCTCCTTCGCCGAGGGCAATCCCTTCGTCGGCGGCTTCCAGTACCTGTTCCTCAATGGCGTCGGCGCAGACCCCAACCCCGACTACGCCGCCACCATCCCCCACCTCACCTTCATGGCCTTTCAGTTGATGTTTGCCATCATCACGCCGGCCCTGATCTCGGGCGCCTATGCTGAGCGCATCAAGTTCAGCGCCATGGTCGTCTACACCACCCTCTGGCTCCTGATCGTCTACTTTCCCATGGCGCACATGGTTTGGGGCAAGGGCGGCTTGCTCAATGCTTTCCTTGGAGGCAAAGTCCCAACCCTCGATTTCGCGGGCGGAACGGTGGTGCATATTACCTCCGGCGTCTCCGCTCTCGTAGCCGCCATTTACCTGAAGCCCCGCAAGGGCTACCTCCAAGAGCCCATGCGTCCGCACAACCTTGTCCTGAGTTTTGTGGGTGCCTGCCTGCTGTGGTTTGGCTGGTTTGGCTTCAACGCCGGCTCGGCCCTTTCCGCTGGCGGCCTGGCCACTTCGGCCTTCGTGGCCACCCACTTCGCCGCCGCCGCCGCGGCGTTGGGATGGCTGCTGGCCGAATGGATCAGAACCGGTAAGCCCTCAGTTCTCGGCGGCATCTCCGGTTGCGTCGCCGGCTTGGTTGCCATCACGCCGGCCTCCGGCTTCGTCAAGCCCATGCCGGCCCTGGTCATCGGCTTCGCGGCCGGGCTCTTCTGCTACTTCATGGTCTCCATCGTCAAGATGAAGCTCGGCTACGATGACTCCCTTGATGCCTTCGGCGTCCACGGCGCCGGCGGCACACTCGGCGCACTGCTCACCGGGGTTTTCGCCACCAACGCTGTCAACAACGCGCTCAAAGGCCCGTCCGGCAATCCTCTGCCGCTCGGCCTGGTGGACGGCAACGCCGCTCAGATTGCAAACCAGGCCATCGGCGCCGGTATCGCCATCGCCTTGGGCGCCGTTGGCAGCTACGTCTGCCTGAAGCTCGCTGACCTGATTTGTGGTCTTCGCGCCTCCGGCGAGCACGAAGTCGACGGCCTGGACCTCGCCATGCACGGCGAAGAAGGTTACAATCTGGAGTCCTGAGGGAGCAAACTCATGAAGAAAATTGAAGCCATTATCCAGCCGTTCAAGCTCGAAGAAGTCAAGGAAGCCCTCAAGAACATCGGCATCGACGGCATGACCATCATCGAGGTCCGCGGCCACGGCCGTCAGAAGGGCCACAAGGAGGTCTACCGGGGCATGGAGTACGAAGTCGACCTCCTGCCCAAGGTGAAGCTCGAGATGGTCGTCCCCGATTCGCGTCTCGACGAGATCGTCTCCACCCTTTCCAAGGCCGCCCGCAGCGGCAAGATCGGCGACGGAAAGATTTTCGTCATCCCAGTGGAGGAAGCCATCCGCATTCGCAATGACGACCACGGCGAAGCAGCGCTCTAAACACGAGCTCGACCTCTGGCTCAACCGCTTTCTTCAGGACGGGAACCCGCAACCCGTCCTGAAGAACCGCTCGGCCCTCGTCGATGACCTCGTCGCCGAAGCGTACTCCCTCGCCCTGCTCCCAGCCTTCCCAGAGGGCCTCACCCTCCTTGCCGTCGGCGGCTACGGTCGCCGCGAGCTCTTCCCCCACTCCGACGTTGACCTCCTCCTTCTCGTCCGCCGCACAGTCGATTCTCCCTAGGCCAAGGCCGCTCTCAGCGAGTTCCTCCGCCTCCTCTGGGACTCCGGCTTTCGCGCCTCCCACTCCACCCGCACCGTCGAGGAGTGCTGCACCGTCCAGGAGGGCAACTTCGAACTCACCGTCTCCCTTCTCGATGAACGCCTCCTCGCCGGCGACCGAGCCCTCTACGGCTCCCTTCGCGAACGCTTCTCCCGCTTCCTCGCCGCCGAGCGCCGCGACCTGAT
>JACRKW010000353.1 GCA_016215215.1 Acidobacteriota bacterium | reverse complement strand
TTGCCGGCAGAAGGCGGCGCGGGTGGACCTGGGCGTGGCGGTGGGCAACATCGACATGGTGATTGAGAACTGAAGTGGGAGCAGCATGGCATGAATAGAAAGATCGTGATTCCGGTGATACTCGCCGCCGCGGTGGGCGGCGCGTTGGCATGGCGCGCCATGCGAAACGGCGGCGACGCGGACGTGCTCCGGTTGAGCGGGAACATCGAACTGACACAAGTGGACGTGTCGTTCAAGCTGCCCGGAAGGATCCTGGAGCTGGCGGTGGAAGAGGGGCGTGACGTCAAGGCCGGCCAACTGCTGGCGCGAATGGACAGCAACGAGCTGAAGCAGCAATTGGACCGCGAGAAGGCCGGCGTGTCGAGCGCCGAAAGCGGCCTGACGCAGTTGCGAACGGCGATCGAATACCAGAGCGAAGCCATCGGAGGGGAGATCGCCTTGCGGAAGGCAGAACTGGCGGCGGCCGAGTCGCGGCTGGAGGAGCTGCGCAACGGCAGCCGCCCGCAGGAGCTCGAATTGGCGCAAGCAGTGCGGGCCGAAGCGGCGGTGCAGAACTCGCAGGCGCAACGGGATTGGGAACGGGCTCAGCGGCTCTACAAGAACGACGACATCTCCACGTCGCAGTACGACCAGTTCCGGACCCGGGCGGACGCCTCGGCAGCCGCCCTGAAGCGCGCCGACGAGCAACTGGGGCTGGTACGTGAAGGCCCGCGCCGGGAGCAGATCGACCAGCAACGGGCAGCGGTGGAAAGAACACGGGCGGCACTCAGACTGGCGGAAGCGAACCGGCTGGACTTGAAGCGCCGGCAGCAAGAGGTACAAATGCGGCAGGCCGAGATCGAGAGGGCCAAGGCGCAAGCGGGCGTGCTGAACGTACAGATGGAAGAAAAGACGCTGCTGGCGCCGCTGACGGGCGTGGTGCTGACCAAGAGCGCCGAGCCGGGAGAGGTGCTGGCGGCGGGCGCGACGGTGTTGACTCTAGGCGACATGGACAGGCCCTGGGTGCGGGGCTACGTGGGGGAAAAGGACTTGGGCCGAGTGAAGCTGGGCATGCCGGCTGAGGTGACTACGGATTCGTATCCCGGCAAAAAGTACCGTGGACGAGTTGCGTTCATTTCGTCGGAGGCGGAGTTCACGCCGAAGCAGATCCAGACGCAGGAGGAGCGGCAGAAGCTGGTCTACCGCATGAAGATCGAGGTGGAGAACCCGAACCGGGAGCTGAAGCTGAACATGCCGGTGGACGCCGAGATCCGGCTGAAATAGGTCGCCATGATCGCACTGGGGAACGTTTCGCGCCGCTTCGGCAAGTTGGAGGCAGTGAAGGATCTCACGCTGGAGATCCGGCAGGGGGAGATCTTCGGCCTGGTGGGTCCGGATGGAGCGGGCAAGACGACGACGCTGCGGATGCTGGCCGGGCTGCTGGATCCGACAGAGGGTACGGTGCGCGTGGCCGGGCTGGACGTGGGCCGGAACCTGGACGTGGTGAAGGATCGCATCGGTTACATGGCGCAGAAGTTCGGCCTGTACGGCGATCTGACGGTGGAAGAGAACATGCTCTTCTACAGCGACCTGTTCGGCATCGAGGTGGAACTGCGGGACCGCCTGATGAACGAGTTCCTGCAGATGACCCGCATGGCGCCGTTCCGCACGCGGCCGGCGGCGAAGCTCAGCGGCGGCATGAAGCAGAAGCTGGCGCTGATGTGCACCCTGCTGCACAGGCCGCAGGTGCTGTTTCTGGACGAGCCGACCAATGGGGTGGATCCGCTTTCGAGGCGCGATTTCTGGGAGATCCTCTATCGCCTGGCCAAGGAAGGCATGACGATTCTGGTCTCGACGGCGTACCTGGACGAGGCCGAAAGGTGCGATCGCGTCGGCTTGATGCACAAGGGAAGGCTGATCGAGTGCGACTCGCCTGATGCGTTGAAGAGCCGGCTAGCGCACGTCTGCTTTCTGGCCAAGTATGAGGATCTGCGCGAGGCGCGCCGCCGGTTGCTGGCCGCGCCCGGCGTCCTGGAAGCGGTGCCGGCGGGCGCGGCGGTGCATGTGTACCTGGAGGATGATGCGCGGCGCGAGGACGTGGAGCGGGCAACGGGCGGCGTGACGTTGCGGCCATTGCAGCCGGCGATGGAAGACGTCTTCATCGCCCTGATTCGCCGGGAGGAGCGCCGTGCAGCCGCTTGACGGGCATTCGGTGGTAACGCGGGACCTGGTGAAGCGCTTCGGCGACTTCGTGGCCGTGGACCGCGTGAGCCTTGCTGTGAGCAAGGGCGAGATCTTCGGGTTCCTGGGACCCAACGGGGCGGGAAAGTCGACCACCATCCGCATCCTCTGCGGCCTGCTGGCGCCCACGTCAGGCAGCGCGGAGGTGCACGGGTACGACGTCAGCCGCGAGCCCGAACAGGTGAAGCACGCCATCGGCTACATGTCGCAGAAGTTCTCGCTCTACGACGACCTGACGGTGGAAGAGAACATCGACTTCTTCAGCGGCATCTACGGCGTGGCGAAAGAACGGCGCGAGGAGCGCAAGAGTTACGCCCTGCGCATGGCCGGCCTGGAGAGCGAATCAAAGACGATGACGCGGCTTCTGGCCGGAGGCTGGAAGCAGAGGCTGGCGCTGGGCTGCGCCATCCTGCACGAGCCGCCGGTGCTGTTTCTGGACGAGCCGACCTCCGGAGTGGACCCGATTGCGCGCCGGCTGTTCTGGGACCTGATCTACGAGATGGCCGAAGGCGGGACCACGGTGTTCGTTTCCACGCACTACATGGATGAAGCGGAGTACTGCCACCGTCTGGCGCTGATGTACAAGGGCCGCATCGTCGCCCTGGGCACGCCGGCGGAGCTGCGCGCGTCGCATTTCGAGGGCTCGACCATGGACGACGTCTTCATCGCCAGCATCGAGGCGGAAGAGGAAGGGGAGCGATGAGCTGGCGGCGATTCAGGGCGATCTTTCACAAGGAGGCGCTGCACATCCTGCGCGACTGGCGCAGCCTGATGATGGCGCTGGCCGTGCCACTTCTGCTGCTGCTGCTCTTCGGCTATGCATTGACGCTGGACGTGGACCGCATCCCCACGGTGATCTACGACCAGAACCAGACGCCGCAGAGCCGCGAATTGGTGGAGCGCTTCCAGGGCTCGCGCTTCTTCCAGATCGTGGAGCGGCAGGGCAACTACCGCGAGATCGTGCGGCGCATCGACCACGGCAGCGCGCTGCTGGGCGTGGTGATTCCGCAGGACTACGCGCGGCGCGTGGAGGCCAACGAGGACGTGGCCGTGCAACTTCTGGTGGACGGCAGCGACTCCAATACGGCTTCGATCGCCGCCGGCTACGCCGAGGCGCTGATCCTCGCCTACTCCACGGAACTGAGGGAGCGGCAGTTGGTGCGCCGCGGCGTGGGCGCGCTGAAGCCGCCCATCGAGACACGGGCGCGGGTGCTCTACAACAACGAGCTGAAGTCGAGGAACTTCATCGTGCCGGGGCTCATCGCAGTGATCCTGATGATCATCGCCGCGCTGCTGACGTCGCTGACCATCGCGCGCGAGTGGGAGAACGGCACGATGGAGCAGTTGCTCTCCACGCCGGTGCGGCCGGCCGAGCTGCTGCTGGGGAAGCTCTGCGCCTACTTCGTGCTGGGCATGGCCGACATGGCCATTTCGCTGGGTGTGGGCGTGGGAGTCTTCGGCGTTCCGATGCGCGGCAGCACTTGGCTGCTGGTGGGGACCAGCGGACTATTCCTGTTCGGCGCCCTGTGCTGGGGCATCCTGCTTTCGACGGTGACGCGCTCGCAGTTGCTGGCCTACCAGGCCTCGCTACTGAGCAGCTTCCTGCCGGCGTTCCTGCTGAGCGGTTTCGTGTTCGCCATCGAGAACATGCCCTTCGTCATCCAGCAGTTCACGCGCATTGTGCCGGCGCGTTACTTCGTGGCGATTCTGAAAGGCATCTTCCTGAAGGGCGTGGGGATGGAGGTGCTGTGGGCGCAGGCCCTGTTCCTGCTGGCTTACGCGGCGCTGGTGTTCACACTGGCAAGCCGCAAGATGAGGCAGAAGATCGCATGAAAGAGGGGGCGTGATGGTTTGGGAGCGCGTGATGCAGGTGGTCCGGAAGGAGTTCCGGCAGACCCTGCGCGAACCGAGGATGCGCGGCGTGCTGCTGGTGCCTCCCATGATGCAGATGATCATCTTCGGCTTCGCGGTGAACATGGACGTGGAGCACGTCAAGATTGGCTGGATGGACCTGGACCAGAGCGTGGAGAGCCGCGACCTGCGCCAGCGCTTTGCGGCGTCGCCGTACTTTGAGATCGCCAGCGACGCGGCGAGCGAAGACGCGGCGCAGAGGCTGCTGGACCGCAGCGAGGTGCAGGCCGTGGTGCGAGTGGGACCCGGGTTCGGCAGCGACGTGAAGCACCGCCGGCAGACCGAGGCGCAGGTGCTGCTGGACGGGACCAATTCCAACACGGCGGCCATCATCGGCAACTACGCAACGGCCATCATCGGGGTGAAGAATCGCGAGCTCCTGCAGGAGCAGCAGCGGGAGAAGCTGGTGGGGCGGACCGCGCAGGGGCCGGTGCTGCTGCGCATTCCCAACGTGCAGCCGGAGCGGCGCGTGTGGTTCAACCCGGAGCTGAGGAGCCGCAATTACTTCGTGCCGGGGGTGATTGTGAACATCATCACCCTGGTGACGCTGATGCTGACGGCGATGTCCATCGTGCGGGAGAAGGAGATCGGGACCATGGAGCAGATCATGGTGACGCCGATCCGCCCCATCGAGCTGATGCTGGGCAAGACCATCCCGTTCGCTCTGGTGGGCCTGTTCGACACGCTGCTGGTGACGGCGGTGGCGCTGGGGATCTTCCATGTGCCGCTGCGCGGCAACTTCCTGCTGCTGATGGCGGCCAGCATGCTGTTCCTGCTTTCGACGCTGGGCGCCGGGCTGTTCATGAGCACCATCTCAGAGACGCAGCAGCAGGCGATGATGGCGGCGTTCTTCTTCTTCCAGCCGGCCTTTATGTTGAGCGGCTTCAGCTTTCCCATCCGGAACATGCCCGAGGCCGTTCAACTGGTGACCTACCTGAATCCGCTGCGCTACTTCATGGAGATTGTGCGCGGAGTCTTCCTGAAGGGCAGCGGCTTTGACGTACTGTGGCCGCAGATGGCGGTGCTGGGCGTTTACGGAACGTTGATTCTCTTTTTCAGCGCCAAGCGGTTCCACAAGCGGCTGGACTAACCGGCGCGCTCAGTTGCCGGACTTGCGGATGTAGTCGGCGGCGATGCGGGTGAAGGCGTCGACAAACGGCCGGCCGCCGTTCATGAGGTTTTCGCGCGTCATGTAGTCGAGCTCGACGTCGGGCCGGACACCGATGTTCTCGACGT
>JACRKW010000348.1 GCA_016215215.1 Acidobacteriota bacterium | reverse complement strand
AGCTCACAGGCGAACCGAAGGCGATCGCCGGCGCTCCGGGGCTGTTCGCGACGAACATCGATCCGGTGGCGGCCGCGGCGGCGTACCGGGAACGCGTGGTCGGTCCGTACCGGGGCGTTCTGCCCGCCTCGGCGGTCGCCAGCATGGAGGAGCAATTGTCTGGCGCGTGCACGGTTGAGATTGCCGCGTTCGACGAGTTCACCAAGCTGGCGGGCGATCCTGCCGCCACGGCGGAGTTCGACACCTTGATCTTCGATACCGCCCCGACAGGACACACTCTGCGGCTGTTGAGCTTGCCGGCCGCCTGGACGGGCTTTATCGACAGCAACACGACGGGAACCTCCTGTCTGGGCCCGCTTGCGGGGCTGCAGGCACAGAGGGACCTTTACGACGCGAGCCTGCGCGAGCTATCCGATCCTTCGAGGACCACCGTGGTGCTGGTGACGCGGCCCGATCAGGCGGCCCTGAGGGAAGCGGAGAGGACGCGAGGTGAACTCGCCGCCGCCGGCATGTCCAACCAGGCGCTGATCATCAACGGTGTCTTCCACGCGGCAGACGCGAACGATGCCGTGGCGGCTGCTCTGGAACGGCGTGGCGAAAGCGCGCTGGCGGGGATGCCGGCTTCACTGGCGGAGCTTCCACGCCTTTCGATCCCGCTGCTTGCCTGCGCGCCGATGGGGATCGAGAGGCTCGGGACGCTGTTGGACGGGACCGGGACTGAGGCGGCCACGGCCAGCGAGCCGGTCCGGCGCCAACCCGCCCCCCGGCTGGCGGAGCTGGTGGCCGACATTGAGCGAAGCGGGAAGGGCGTAATTCTCGCGATGGGGAAGGGAGGGGTAGGGAAGACGACGATCGCCGCGGCGATGGCCGTGGAACTCGCGCGCCGCGGCCACTCCGTGCACCTGACGACCACGGACCCGGCCGCCCATGTGGCGGCGGCGGTGACGACGCCGGTGCGAGGGCTTCGAGTGAGCCGGATCGATCCTGCCGTGGAGACCCGCAGGTACACGGAAGAGGTGCTGGCCAAGGCGTCTCCGCACCTGGACGCGCAAGGGCTCGCCTTGCTGGCGGAGGACTTGCGGTCGCCGTGCACGGAGGAGATAGCGGTGTTCCGGGCGTTCGCGGACGCAGTGGCCGAGGGCGGCAGCCAGTTTGTGGTGATCGACACCGCGCCGACGGGGCACACGCTGCTGCTGCTGGACGCGGCGGAGTCCTACCACCGGGAGGTGTCGCGGACGACCAGCGACATTCCTGAGGCGGTGCGGCGCCTGCTGCCGCGGCTGCGCGATGCGGAGTTTACGCGCATCCTGCTGGTTACGCTTGCGGAAGCGACTCCGGTGCATGAAGCCGCCCGGCTGCAGGACGACCTGCAACGGGCGGGTATCGAGCCTTATGCGTGGATTGTCAATCAGAGCTTTCACGCGAGCGAGTCCTCCGACCCGCTGCTGAGGGAACGGGGCGCGCAGGAAGCGCCGTTCATCGAGGAGGTGCGAATGCAACGCTGCAAGCGCGTTGCGGTGGTTCCCTGGGCGGCGGAGTGCGAGCAGGGGCCCGTGCCGCGCGACCTGAAGGGGTGATGGTTGTGCATGTTCGAGGGTGAGCGTAGGATTGAGCAATGGGAAACATGGCGGCAATCGCACAGAGGATTGTGGATTCGCTGCGAGGGGACGGGCTGGTGGAGAAGGTGATTCTGTTCGGCGCTCAGGCGAAAGGGGAAGGCGAAGCTGAGGGCGACTGGGATGTGATGGTGGTGGAATCAGGCGCGGTGGACCGGCGCAAGGAAGGAAGCCGGCTGATGAACAAGCTGAGCGGAGTGGGTGTAGGGATCGACCTGGTGGTGGTGAGCCGGGAGAAGTTCGATTATTGGCGGGAGAGAACGGGAAACATCTATTACGAGGCGGCGACGGCGGGCAGGGTGTTGTACGAAGCGGCATGAGAGACGGTTATCCATCGGGGCTGGGCCCGGTAGGATGCAGGAGGAGAAGCGGATGAGGGCGTGCCGGTGTGCCCGCGGTTCGCATAGAATAGCGGGCATGGAACTCCGAACCCTGTTCGCAGCGGGCCTCATGCTGGCCCTGCCGATTTGCGCCGCCGACAAGCCCGCCAAGCCGGGCAAGTGGGTGAAGATGTTCAATGGCAAGAACCTGGATGGCTGGAAGGCCAACGAGAATCCGCAAGCCTGGACGGTGGTGAAGGAAGACGGCAAGGCCGCCATCAAGACCTCCGGTTTCCGCAGCCACCTGTTCTGGATGACGGAGGAGTGTGAGAACTGCGAGTTCAAGGCCGACTTCAAAGTGATGGACGGGTCGAACTCAGGGATGTACTTCCGGACCGCCTTCGGGCCGGGCTTCCCGAAGGGTTATGAGGCGCAGGTGAACGCCACGCACCGCGATCCGGTGAAGACGGGCAGCCTGTACAACTTCCACAAGAACCTGGAGAGCCCGACAAAGCCGGGCCAGTGGGGCACGCAGTGGATCATCGCCGAAGGCAACCACATCATCATCAAGAGCGTGGTGAACGGCGTGGAGAAGGTGATCACGGACTTCGTGGACGAGAAGAACACTTTCACGAAGGGCTACCTGGCGCTGCAGGGGCACGACCCCAATAGCACGACCTACTATCGCAACCTGATGTTCCGGAAGCTGCCGGCGAAGAAGTAAACTCTTCGAACGTTTCACCGGGGATAGCCGTCTTCCGGGGTGGAGGTCTGCAGGCGATGACTATTCGCACGACATCCGCCCTGGCGGCGGCATTTCTATTTACATCGGCGCTGGCCGTAGCGCAAGAGAAGAAACTGGACTGCAAGGGCGGCGGGGAACGGCAGAACCGCGTCTGCGAGATGCGTGAAAGCTCGGTGGCGCTGACCGGTAAGCTGGACGTGGATGCGGCGCCGAATGGCGGCATCACGGTGAACGCCTGGGAAAAGAACGAGATCCTGGTGCGGGCGCGCGTGGAGGCGTGGGGCGACAGCGAAGCTGAGGCCAAGCAGCGGCTGGGCGAGGTGAAGGTGCTCACCGACGGCGGCAAGGTGAAGTCGGACGGGCCACGGTCGCAGCCCGGGGGCAAGTGGGGGCAGCAGAAGTGGTCAGTGAGTTACGAGATCTTCACGCCGACGAAGATCGACCTGGGGTTGCGTTCGGTGAACGGCGGCTTGCACATCAACAACGTGAGCGGCAACTTGAAGTTCGAGACCGTCAATGGCGGGGTGACGCTGGCAGGGGTAAACGGGACAGTGAAGGGCGAGACGGTGAACGGCGGGGTGAACGTGGACATCGCCGGCAGCCGGTGGGAAGGCACGGGGCTGGAGGTGGGGACGGTGAACGGGGGGGTGACGATCTCGGTGCCGGCGTCGTTTGCGGCCAACGTCTCGGCCTCGACAGTGAACGGCGGGCTGAGCGCGGACTTCGAAGGGGCCGTGGTGGAAGGCAAGTGGGGTCCGAAGAAGGTGGAGTTCAAGGCCGGCGGAGGCGGGGCCCCGGTGAAGGTGTCGACGGTCAATGGGGGGGTGAGGATCAAGAAGAAGGGGTGATGGCAGGACCGGGAGGCCGGTCCCACAGGCGACATTGACCGGCCGGGAGGCCGGTCCCACAGGCGACATTGACCGGCCGGGAGGCCGGTCCCACTGGCGACATTGACCGGCCGGGAGGCCGGTCCCACTCAGGAGCGGAAGCGGAAGGCCGCCTGGCTGATGGGTAGGCCGGCGATCTCGATGCGGGAGAGGTCGCGCGAGCCCACCCCGTGTTGCTCGGCGAGGAGCAGGGTGGAGTCGCAGTCTT
>JACRKW010000347.1 GCA_016215215.1 Acidobacteriota bacterium | reverse complement strand
TCCCACCGCGCCTCCACCTGAAACGCGCAGTCCTCGTGCATCAGCCCCTGCGCCCGGCTTACCAACTCTGCGGCGTCCACCTCTCCGTGGATGATCTCTTCATACACCGGCGCTTCGGTGAACGACAGCGCGAACACCCGCATCACCGCCCCCGGCGACAGCTTGGAGTGCGGAAACACCCCCAGCATCTTCTTCAAGTACACCGGCAGCGCCAAAGCCGAATACCCGCGCAGCCACAACGACAGAAACAGCGGATCGCCCATGCCTCTCCAGTGTAATTGCTCTCGCCTCCACGCGCCTCCAGCCTTCGACGCCGCCACCGGGACTCTTCCGCATACATAATAGAGAGGTGAATGAGGCTCTGCTTTCACGGCTCCTCAGCGGCTCCTCGGATGCCGGGCTCAGGTTCAATGACCTCCGGGCGCTCCTCGCTGACGTCGGATTTAATGAACGAATCAAGGGCAGCCACCACATCTTCACCCGCCACGGCGTGACGGAGATTCTCAACCTGCAGCCACAGGGCTCGCTCGCCAAGCCCTATCAGGTGAAGCAGGTGCGCAAGGTGTTGGTTCAGTATAAGCTCGTAAGAGGGGCCAAATGACCAAGTACGAGATCATTCTCTACTGGAGCGAGGAAGATCAGGCCTTCATCGCCGAGGTGCCTGAACTTGCTGGATGTGCTGCTGATGGTCCGACTCGCGCTGAGGCCCTCGCCAACATCGAAGTCGTGATCGCCGAGTGGATCGAAACCGCGATAGAACTGGGCCGCCCCATCCCGGAGCCCAAAGGCCGGCTATTGTTCGCTTGAACCGTACTACGCTCCCACCCTGCGGTACACCGTCACCCCCAGCGGCGGCAGCGTCGGCGTCAGGTAATGGAAGCGCCCCTGGATGCGTCCGTCACTTGTCCGCAGATCCCCGTCATTCTTCACCCCGCTGCCACCGAACTGCTCCCAATCGCTGTTCAGGATCTCCTGGTAACGCCCCGCCTCCGGCACGCCCACGTTGTAGTTCTGCCGCGGCAGCGGCGTGAAGTTGCACACAAAGACCAGGTAGTCGCCTGCGCGCTTGCCCCGCCGCAGGAAGCTGATCACGCTGTTGTCGACGTCATGGAAGTCGATCCACTCAAAGCCCTGCCACTTGTAGTCCACCTCGTACAGGCTCGGCTCGGTCTGGTAGAGGTAGTTCAACTCGCGGACATAGGCTTGCAACTGGTGGTGCTTCTCATACTGCAGGAGATCCCAGCGGATCTGCCCCTGCCAGTTCCACTCCTCGTACTGCCCCAGCTCCGATCCCATGAACAGCAGCTTCTTGCCCGGATGCCCCCACATGTAGCCCAGGAACGCGCGCACGTTGGCGAATCGCTGCCAGTCGTCGCCCGGCATCTTGCCGATCAGCGAACCCTTGCCGTGCACCACTTCATCGTGCGAAATCGGCAGCACGAAGTTCTCAGTGAAGGCGTAGAGCAGGCTGAAGGTGATGTGGTTGTGGTTGAACTTGCGGAAGATGGGGTCGCTCTTGAAGTAGGCGAACATGTCGTGCATCCAGCCCATGTTCCACTTCATGGCGAAGCCCAGCCCGCCGCTGTAGACCGGGTGGGACACGCCCGCAAACGAGGTGGACTCCTCGGCGATGGTCAGCGCACCCGGCACCGTATGCGCCTCCTCGTTGAACTTGCGCAGGAAGTCGATGGCTTCCAGATTCTCCCGGCCGCCGTACTTGTTGGGCAGCCACTCGCCGTCCTCGCGCGAGTAGTCCAGGTAAAGCATGGAGGCCACGGCGTCCACCCGCAACCCGTCGATGTGATACTCCTTCAGCCAGAACATGGCGTTGGAGATGAGGAAGTTCCGCACCTCGTTGCGCCCGAAGTTGAAGATCAGCGTCCCCCAGTCCTTGTGCTCGCCGATGCGCGTATCCTCGTGCTCGTAGCAGGCCGTGCCGTCGAAGCGCGCCAGGCCGTGGGCGTCCTTGGGGAAGTGGGCCGGCACCCAGTCCACGATGACGCCGATGCCCTCCTGGTGGCAGCGGTCGACAAAGTAGCGGAAGTCGTCGGGCGAGCCGAAGCGTGAGGTGGGGGCGAAGTAGCCCACCACCTGGTAGCCCCAGGAGCCCGAATACGGATGCTCGGCGATGGGCATCAGCTCGATGTGGGTGAAGCCGAGCCGCTTCACGTAGGGCACGAGCTGGTTGGCCATCTCATGGTAGGTGAGCGGCTCGCCCTCCGGCGTCCGCATCCAACTCTCGAGATGGACTTCGTAGCAACTCACCGGACGTTCGAGCCAACTGGTCGCGCCGCGCCGCTCCATCCAGCCCTGGTCCCCCCACTGGTAACGGGAGAGGTCCCAAACCACGGAAGCCTGCTTGGGAGGCTTTTCCGAGGCGAAGCCGTAGGGGTCGAACTTCAGCCCCGATACGCCATAGATGTTGGAGCGGACGAAGTACTTGTAGATCTCGCCTTCGCCCACGCCGGGCAGGAAGAGCTCCCAGATGCCGCCTTCGCGGCGGCGCATGGGGTGGCGCCGTGGGTCCCACTGGTTGAAGTCGCCGGCTACGCTGACCATCTCGGCGTTGGGCGCCCAAACGGCGAAGCGGCAGCCGGCAACGCCTTCGCACTCGGCCAGGTGCGCGCCCATGCTGTTCCACGCCTGGTAGTTGGTGCCCTCGGCGTGGAGATAGATGTCGTAGTCGCTGAGCAGGGCGGGGAAGCGGTAAGGATCCTCGAACTCGTCCACCGTGCCGTCCTGCCGCTCCACGCGCAGCCGGTAGCGACCAGGGTCCTCGCCAAGGTGGACCTCGAAGACGCCTTCGTCCTGGACGCGCGTCATCTTGACCAGCAGAGTGTCCGGCAGGCGGACGAAAGCTGCCGAGGCCTGCGGCAGGTAGGCGCGCACAACCCAGCCTTCGTCCAGACGATGCGGGCCCAGTACGGCGAACGGGTCTCCGTGATAGCCGCCTGCAATGGCCTCCAACTCGCCTGGCTTCATGCGGCTATTATGGCAGTTCATGGACTTGCGTTCACTTCGCAAAGCCGAACTGCACGTACACCTGGAAGGATCGGTGGCGCCGGCGACGCTGCTCGAGATCAACCCGGCCCTGACGCTGGACGAGATCGGCGCGCGCTACGACTACCTCGACTTTATCGGCTTCCTCCAGAGCTACAAGTGGGTGAACCTTCAATTGAAGACGCCGGCCCACTTTGCGCTCATCACCCGCCGGCTGGTTGAGAACCTGATCTCCCAGGGCGTGGTCTACGCCGAGATCAACGTGAGCGTAGGGGTCATGCTGTGGCGCGACCTGGACGTACGCGCGGCCTTCGACGCCATCGCCGCCGAGGCGGCGCTCTCGCCGATCCCGATCCGCTTCATCTTCGACGCCGTCCGCCAGTTCGGCCTGGAGAACGCCTGGGCGACGGCGCGGCTGGCGGCCGAGCTGCAGCCGCGCGGCGTGGTGGCCTTCGGCCTGGGCGGCGACGAGCTGCGAGGCCCGGCGGAGCTCTTCCACGAGGTCTTCTCCTACGCGCAGGAGCAGGGGCTGCGGCTGGCGCCGCACGCCGGCGAGACGGCCGGGCCGGAGTCGGTGTGGGCGGCGGTGGAGTGCGGCGCGTCTCGCATCGGCCACGGCATCCGCTCCATCGAGGACCCGCTGCTGGTGGCGCACCTGCGAGACCACTCGATCCCGCTGGAGGTCTGCATCTCGTCCAACGTCTGCACGGGCGCGGTGGAGTTCCTCGAAGAGCATCCCGTGCGGCGGCTGTACGGCGCGGGGGTTCCAATCGTGCTCAACACCGACGACCCGCCCATGTTCCACACCACGCTGCTGCGCGAGTACGAGATCGCCCGCGACGCGTTCGGCTTCTCCGAAGACGAACTGCGCGGGCTCGCCGGCAACAGCCTGCGCTACGCGTTCGGGCCCGTGCCGGGCTGACCGCGGCGGGCGGCCAGATCCTTGAGCAGCTCTTCGAGATGCTCGACGCGCTGCGTCAACTGCTCGATGGCCAGCCCCTCGGGGTCGGGCAGGTTGGCGTGCGGCAGCGGCTCTTCATTTTCGGCGCGGCTACGGACGACGCGGCCGGGCACGCCGACCACGGTGGAGTGGTCCGGGACGGGCTTGAGAACCACCGAGCCGGCGCCGATGCGGACGTCGTCGCCGACGACGATGTTGCCGAGCACCTTGGCGCCGCTGCCGATGATGACGCGGTTGCCCAGCGTGGGGTGGCGTTTGCCGCGCTCCTTGCCGGTGCCGCCGAGCGTGACGCCCTGGTAGAGCAGGCAGTCGTCGCCGACGATGGCGGTCTCGCCGATGACGACGCCCATGCCGTGATCGATGAAGAAACGCCGGCCGATCCGCGCGCCGGGATGAATCTCAATGCCGGTCATCCAGCGCGAGAACTGGCTGACTGCGCGTGCGGTGGTGGTGAAGCCCGCGCCGTACAGCTTGTGCGCCAGGCGGTGGAACAGCACGGCGTGAAAGCCCGGATAACAAAGGACGATTTCGAACGCGCTCTTGGCCGCCGGGTCTTCCCGGAAAATGGTATCGAGTTGTTCCCTGATGGCGCCAAACATCGTTCTTTCATTATCCGCTCATGAGCCGTCCGGCCGTTTCCACCATTTCCCAGCGTCGGGGGGGACATGGCCGTCCATGGAGTCGAGCAGCGCGCCGGGGTCGTCCGACACATGGATCATGTCCACGTGCGCGGGGTGGATGAAACCATCCTCCACAGCTCTGCGGCAGAAGGCCAGCAGGCCGTCGAAGTAGCCGGCGACATCCAGCAAACCAACGGGTTTCGAATGGAACTTCAACTGCGCCCAGGTCAAAGCTTCGAAGAGTTCATCCAGCGTGCCGAAGCCGCCGGGCAGTGCGATGAAGCCGCCGGCCAGTTCGCTCATCAGCGCCTTACGGTCGTGCATGCTTTCGACCACGTGCTGCTGGGTGAGGCCGGTGTGGGCCACCTCCTTTTCGACGAGCGCGCGCGGGATGACGCCCACAACTCGGCCGCCGAGCCGCAGGGCCTCGTCGGCCAGGGCGCCCATGAGTCCGACGCGGGCGCCGCCGTAGACCAGCGTCAGGCCGCGCCCGGCGATGACGCGCGCGACGGCGCGGGCGGCGGCGAAGTACCACTCATCCGCGCGCGAACTGGAACCGCAATAGACACAGACGCTCTTCATGGCCGCTCCCGGGAGCGGCAGGCCGCGGGCGCGGCGGCTATCAAAGTGGATCGCATTCTGCCACCATAGCGCAGGCGCGGCGTGGCCTACAGGCTGCTGTGATAAGATTCGCTTCGCCCCTCTCCGGCTCCCTCCATGCAGACCTGGACCCAGACCTACGACCCGCTTTCGAACGTCACTTTGTCGACGATTGCATCGGCCGTGCCGATCACGCTGCTGTTCTACCTGCTGGCGATCCGCAAGACGGCGGCGCACCTGGCGGCGGTGTATGCGCTGCTGGCCTCGGTGCTGGTGGCGTTGTTCGTATTCAAGATGCCGCCGCAGATGGTGGCGGGGGCGACGGCCCACGGCGCCGTGTACGCGATTGTGTGGATCGCCTGGGTGCTGATCGGCGCGGTGTTCGTGTACGACCTGACGGTGGAGAGCGGCCATTTCGAAACCATCAAGGGCTCGATCGGCGCGTTGACGGACGACCGGCGGCTGCAGTTGCTGCTGATTGCGTTCGCCTTCGGGGCGGTACTGGAGGGCGCGGGAGGCGGCGGGGCTCCGGTGGCGGTGACGGCGTCGATGATGATCGGGCTGGGCTTCCGGCCGTTTGAGACGGCTGTGGTGTGCCTGATGGCGAACACGGCTCCGGTGGCCTGGGGCGGCATGGGCAATCCGGTGCGGGCCCTGACGGCGGTGACCGGGCTGCCGGAGGCCGACCTGTCGGCGACGATGGGGCGGATCCTGCCGCCGATCGCGGCGATTCTGCCCTTCTGGCTGGTGCGCACTCAGGTGGGGTGGCGCGATACCTTCAAGGTCTGGCCCGGCTGCCTGGTGGCGGGGCTGTCTTTTGGGGGCATCCAGTTTGTGTGGTCCAACTACGTGGACGCGTCGCTGGTGGACATCGCCAGCGGCATGGGTGCGCTGTTGATGTGCGCCGTCTTCTTCAAGTTCTGGAGGCCGGTCCCGGTGTTCCGCTTCCCGGAGGAGCGCGGCAAGGCGGAGGAGGCGCGCAAGCACTACTCGCCGGGACAGGTGTTCCATGCATGGTCTCCGTTCCTGCTGATCGCCGTGTTCGTCGTGCTGTGGGGCCTGCCGTTCGTGAAGAAGGAGATCGCGAAGACAAGCATCAAAGTGCCGGTGCCGGGGCTGCACCTGATGGTGGTGCGGACCGCTCCGGTGGTTCCGGCGGACGTACACGAGCCGGCGGTATTCGGATTCGACTGGCTGGCCTCGGTAGGCACGGCGACATTCCTGGCGGGGTTGTTCGCGGGACCGATCCTGGGCCTTTCGTTGGGGCGGACGCTGCGCGTATTCCGGCACACCTGTTTCCGGATGAGGTACAGCTTTCTGGCGATCCTGTGCATGATCTGCCTGGCCTACGTGACGCGCTACTGCGGGATGGACGCGGTGATGGGGCTGGCGATGACGCATACGGGCGTCTTCTACCCGATATTCGGCACGTTCATCGGCTGGCTGGGCGTGGCGTTGAGCGGCACCGACGCGGGATCGAACGCGCTGTTCGGCAACCTGCAGGTGGTGACGGCGAACAAGCTGGGGTTGAGCCCGGTGCTGATGGCGGCGGCGAATTCGACGGGCGGCGTGATGGGCAAGATGGTGGGAGCGCAGTCGCTGATTGTGGCGTGCGTGGCGGCGGGCATCGAAGGAAAAGAAGGCGACCTGTTCCGGGCCGTGTTCAAGCACGGGCTGGTGCTGGCGCTGCTGATCGGGCTGATTGTGACGTTGTACGCCTACGTGCTGCCGCAGGCGGTGGCGACCAATCATCACTTCTGGTAATCGAGGGAGGCTTCGACTGACATGAGTACCGGCGATCGACGTGGTTTCCTCAAGCGCGCCGCGGGCGCGGTGGCGTTGGGGTCGTTCTGGACCGAGGATACGATCCAGGCCTATCAGAACAACGTGCGGACGGCTTCGAGCCCTTCGGACCTGCGGATCACGGACCTGCGATTCGCGCACATCACGGGCGCGCCGATGCGGGCGCCGATCATCCGGATCGACACCAACCAGGGGATTTCGGGATACGGAGAGGTGAGGGACGGGGCGAGCGTGACCTACGCGCTGATGCTGAAGAGCCGGCTGCTGGGGAAGAATCCGTGCGAGGTGGACAAGATCTTCCGCTCGATCAAGCAGTTTGGCTTTCACGCGCGGCAGGCGGGCGGGGGGTGCGGCGTGGAGATGGCGCTGTGGGACCTGGCGGGGAAGGTGTATAACGTACCGGCGTATCAACTGCTGGGCGGCAAGTTCAGGGACCGGATCCGGCTGTACTGCGACACGACGGAATCGCACGATCCGAAGGTGTTCGGAGAGCGGTTGAAAAAGCGCCGGGAGGACGGCTTCACGTGGCTGAAGATGGACCTGGGCATCGACCTGGTGGAGAAGATCCCGGGCTGCATCACGTCGCCGCTGGGGATGGACCAGCGGGCCGCCGGTCTGACGCCGCACATGTTCACGGGCATGGAGATCACGGACAAGGGGATCGGGCTGATGTGCGAGTACGTGGCGCAGATCAGGGAGGTGGTGGGCTGGGACATCCCGCTGGCGTCG
>JACRKW010000346.1 GCA_016215215.1 Acidobacteriota bacterium | reverse complement strand
GTGATCGCCCGGCCCTGGCACAGGGTGCCGGTGCCGGCGCTGATGGCGCCACCGTTGAGGTCGGCCAGCGGCTTCGGAGCCGGAGGAGGCGGAGGAGGCAGCGGCTCGGCCTTCTTGCCGATGTAATAGGTGAGACCCACGGTGGTCTGTACGCCGTTCAACATGGCCTTCCGCGGCACGTAGACTCCGATCGAAGACGCGTCGGGGAGCCTGAAAGCAGGGTTGCCCGACGACAGCCCGCGCACGTCGAACCGCAGGCCGAAGTTGTCGGTCAGGTGCCACTTCAGGCCACCGCCGTAGTTCAAGCCCACCTTCAGGCTATTGCTGAGATTCTGGGCGCCGTACATTGCCGCGGACGGGAATCGAGATTCACCTTTGGCGGTGTCGGTCGGGGTGTAGTTGAATGCCGAAAGACCAGCTGTGAGGAACGGGCGTACTTTGGAGCCGCGCTCGGTCCAATAGAACACCGGATTCAGGGAGTACTGATAGATGCGCTGTCCGAATCCATAGTTCGGCTGGCCGGGCCGGACAGGCGTAAGGAAATTCACGTTGTTGGCGCTGTAGGTGAACGCCTGTTCCAGGCCGACGTGCTTCCAGAAGTTTTCCGTGACGCGGAAGCCGGCCGCGCCGCCGTTCACGAGCTTGGTGCCCATACCCTTGTCGACGGCCCGGAAGAAGCTGCCGCCGCCGAATGCGCCGAGCTCGTACTTGTCGGGGAGAGCGTCGCCTTCAGTCATGTTCTTCTTTTCGGCGACCGGTTGCTGCGCGCTTGAGGTCAGGGAAATCGCCAGCACAAACCCGGCTGCAGCGAGTGTCCGAAACCAGGGGGTGGAATTGAGTTTAGGAAGTTTCATAAGTGCGGGATGTTACACACCTCAAACCATTATGCTACCAATCGCCTTGGAGGTCCAGGTAGAGAACCCCGAACTCGGGGGTGAGGGCGAGAAGGCGGCCGGCCGCGCCGGGGGCGAACGTCAGCTTCCGAAACGTTGTTTCCCCCAAGCCGGCCCCGTCGAGCGCCGCCCAATCCCGGCCGCCGTTGAGCGAGCGGTAGACGGCGCCGAACTGAGCCGCGTAGACCTCATTGCCGCGACCCGGACGCACTGCCAAGGTGCTCACCGTCCCAGGCGGAAGACCGTTTTCCCGCCGCTGCCAGGACTTGCCGCCGTCCTCGGAGGAGTACAGGCCCTGCGCGGTTGCGATCAGGTAGAGTCCGGACGCCGTGCCCGGCAGCGCCAAATCGTTGATGGCCGCGACCGGGAACAGGATGTTCAGGGCCCGCCAGGTGGCGCCTGCGTCCTCCGAGAGATAGACCGCCTGGGTGGTTCTGACGGCGAGGCGCAGGGGGGCGGCCGGCGAGGTGTAGATCGCCTGGACCGCATGGCGGATGTTGACGGTGGTCAGCCGGACGGATTGCCAGGTGACACCTGAGTCCGAGCTTCGCAGCAAGCCGTTGCCAGTGCCGGCCAGTATCAGAGCCTTCCCGGCGGCGCCCTGAAGGCAAGCGAGAGCGTACAGGCGCGTGTCGCCGCCCAGGCCGAAGTTGGCGGCGGTCCACGTTTTGCCGCCGTCGGAGGAACGCATAACATGGGTCTCATTGCCCGCCAGAACCGTCTTGGGGGCCGCCGGGCAGGCGCACAATTCGCTGACATGGCCGTCCCGCAATGCTCCCGCCGCGGAAAGCGACTTCCAGCCCCGGCCGCCATCGCTGCTCGTGAAGATCCCCCCTGACGAGTTGTCACCCGCCACGCTGAGATAGAGCGTATCGCCTGAGCCCGCCAGGTTCACGACGCGGCGGCTGACGAAGCCCGTGTTGATGGGCCGGACAGTCTCGCCGCCATCGGTGGATCGCCACAAACCCGCGCCTTCGGTGGCGAGGAAGAGGCGTTGCGGGTCTCGGGGGTCGAAAGCCATGGACAGGACATGCAACTGGTTCAACTGGCGGAAGCCGCCACCCCCGTTTGCCGACTTCAGCAAGCCGAGGGTGGTGCCGGCAAAGACGACCTCAGGCCGACCCGGCTGCTGGCGAATGACGTGTGTCCGGCGATGCGTGGCCGGGATGCCAGGGAACTTGGTCCAGGTGTCGCCCGCGCTCTCGCTGCGGTAGATGCCGCTGCAGGCACTGGCCAGGACGCGGGAGGGCCGCTGGGGGTCGATGAAGATGGAAAAGACGTCGGAGTCGTCCAACATGCCGGTGTGAATGGAACTCCAGGTCTTGCCGCCGTCCACGGTGCGCCACGGCAGATGGGTGGTGCCGGCGTAGATGCGGGCGGGATCGAGGGGATCGATGGCGACGGCCGTGATTCCGCGCAATTCATGGTTGTAAGCCGCGGAAATCCGCTGCCAGTTTCTGCCTGCATCGGTGCTGAGCCAGACGCCGTCGCGCGTGCCGGCGACCCAGCGCCCGGGATCCTTGGCCCACCCGGTGAGAGCCTCGACGGAGATGCCGGCAAGTCCGGGGGATTGGGCCCAGGTCTGGCCGCCGTCCTGGCTCAGCCAGACGCCGGCGTAGGGGGAGTTGTCGGCCGACAACCCGGCAAGGTAGTGATCCGGCTTGCCGTCGATGATGGCGAGAGAGGCGACGGTGGCCAGGAAATGCCGGGGAAAGGGCAAGCGCGTCCAGGTGTCCCCGCCGTCGATCGATGTGAAAACAAGTGAGTTGCGGGATCCAGCCAAGAGAGTATCGGGCCGGTCGGCTGATACCGCAAGTGACGTGGCGCTGCCGCCCCAGGGGCCGGCCGACTGCCAGCGGGACGCACCTTGGGCGGCGGCCAGCAGGATCAAGGACAGAATGGCGAAGCTGCGGATCCTCAAACTCCCCAACTATCCAGGCTAACAAAACGGTCAAGCGGGGATGTAGTTTGCGGCCATGGCGGCGAACTCACTCACCTGTCTGGATTGCCAGGCGGAGTCGCGCCCCAGTTCGCGCGCCAGTAACTGGGCGACCCGAGGGGCCATCTCCAGCGCGGCACGGGCATTGAGTTGCAGCGCCCGGGTACGGCGGGCCAGGACATCCTCCACCGAGCGGGCCATCTCCCAGCGGGCGGCCCAGATCACCTCGGCCTCCAGGTAGGGCAGGGAAGCGTTGAGCAGGGCTCCTCTCTCCGGGTGGGCGCGCACCATGTCCAGAATGGGCAGTGCGTCGGAGCCGTAGACGGAGAGATGGGCGAACTTGGCGGAGTGGTGATGGTAGCCGTGCACGCGCAGATTGCGCGTGACGCACGCCCGCTCCTCCAACCCGGCGAGCACGGCGGCCTGGTTGACGCAGTCTTCGGCCATGCGCCGGTATGTGGTCCACTTGCCGCCGGCGATGGTGAGCAGGCCGCTGGGATCGATATGGATGGAGTGGTCGCGCGACAGGGACGCCGTGGAGGCGCCGGCGGCGGAGCGGACCAGGGGGCGTATGCCGGCCCAGGCGCTGAGGATGTCCTGGCGGCCGGGTGGGTGGTCCAGGTACTGGCCGGCGGTTTCGAGGATGAAATCGATCTCCCGTTCCAAGGGAGAGGGCTCCAGTTCGACGCCGTCCAGGGCAGTGTCGGTGGTGCCTACCAGGGTATGCCCGTGCCAGGGGATGGCGAACATGACGCGGCCGTCGCTGGTGTGCGGCACCATGATGGCGCTATTGCCGCGAAGGAAAGAGCCGTCGAAGACGAGGTGCACGCCCTGGCTGGGAGCGACCATGGCGGACGAATCGGGGTCGGCCATGCGGCGGACGGTGTCGCTGAAGCAGCCCGTGGCGTTGATGACGGCGCGGGCGCGCAACTCGACCTCGCGGCCGGATTCGACATCCCGCACGGCGACGCCCCCAACCAAACCGTCGGCGTTCTTCAGAAGCCCCACGGCCGGGCAGTAGTTCACCAGGACGGCGCCCTGCTCGGCGGCGGTCAGGGCGAGGTGGACGAGCAGGCGGGCATCGTCGAACTGGCCGTCGAAGTAGACCACTCCGCCGCGCAGGCCCTCCTCCTTGAGGGTAGGGAGGCGGGCCAGGGTTTCCTCCTTGGCGAGATTCTGAGAGGCGCCGAAGCCGTACTTGCCGGCCAGCAGGTCGTACAACCGCAGGCCGATGCCGTAGAAGGGAGATTCCCACCACTCGTAGTTGGGCACCACGAAGGCCAGGTCGCTGACCAGGTGGGGGGCGTTTTCGCGCAGAATGCCGCGCTCCTTGAGGGCCTCCATGACGAGCGTGATGTTGCCTTGCTCCAGGTACCGGACGCCGCCGTGAACGAGCTTGGTGGAGCGGCTGGAGGTGCCCTTGCCGAAGTCGTGTTGCTCGACCAGCGCCACCTGATAGCCGCGGGAAGCGGCATCCAGAGCGCAGCCCATGCCGGTAGCGCCGCCGCCGATCACGACCATGTCCCACTGCCCGCCGTGCGAGGCAAGTCGGTCCAGCATCTCGCCGCGATCCATGGGCTACTCCTCCCAGGACTGGGCTCGCGCGACCGCCTTGGACCACTTCGCCCGGAGTTCAGCCACCTTCTCGCGCGGCATGGAGGGGTCAAACCGCCGATCCTCGCGCCACTGTTTCTGAATCTGATCCCGGCCGCTGAAGACTCCGACAGCCAGCCCGGCCAGATAGGCCGCGCCCAGGGCCGTGGTTTCGGTGATGCCGGGGCGGACGACGGGCACGCCGAGCAGGTCGGCCTGGAACTGCATCAGAAGATTGTTGCCCGCTGCGCCGCCATCGACGCGCAACTCCGCCAGGTGGATGCCGGAGTCCGCCTCCATCGCCGATACCAGGTCGGTGACCTGATAGGCGATGGACTCCAGGGCCGCCCGGGCCACGTGGCCGGCAGATGCGCCGCGAGTGAGGCCTAGAATCGCGCCGCGCGCATAGGGATCCCAATGCGGCGCGCCCAATCCGGCGAAGGCGGGCACCAGGTAGACGCCTCCGTTATCGGCGACCGTCGCGGCCAGTTGTTCCACTTCCGGCGCCGTGCGGATGAGCTTGAGGCCGTCGCGGAGCCACTGGACCACCGCGCCGCCGATGAACACGCTGCCCTCCAGGGCGTACTCGGTGACGCCGCCGGCCTTCCACGCCACGGTGGTGAGAAGGCGATTGGTGGATGCCACCGGCTTGGAGCCGGTCTGCATCAACATGAAGCAGCCGGTACCGTAGGTGTTCTTGGTGAGCCCGGGCGCGAAGCAGGCCTGGCCGAAGAGGGCTGCCTGCTGGTCGCCGGCCACGCCGGCGATGGGGATGGGGGCGGCGAGCATGGAGTGGGATGCCTCGCCGAACAGCCCGCTGGAAGGAAGCACGGAAGGGAGCACCGAGCGGGGCACGCCGAGGAGGCGGAGCATCTCGGCGTCCCAGTCATTGGAATGGATGTTGTAGAGCAGAGTGCGGGAGGCGTTGCTGGGGTCGGTGGCGTGTATGGCGCCGCCGGTCAGGTTCCAGATCAGCCAGGTGTCCACCGTGCCGAACGCCAATTCACCGCGTTCGGCCTGGGCGCGCGCGCCCTCGACGTTTTCCAGGATCCAGCGCAGCTTCGTGCCCGAGAAGTAGGGATCCAGGCGCAGTCCGGTGCGATCCTGCACGTCGCCTTCGACGCCCTCAGCCCGAAGCTGATCGCAGAAGGCGGCAGTGCGGCGGTCCTGCCAGACGATGGCGTTATAGACCGGCTTGCCCGTGAGGCGGTTCCAGACCAGGGTGGTTTCGCGCTGATTGGTGATGCCGATGCCAGAAATCTGGCTGGGCGCCAGACCGGCGGCGGCGAGCGCTTCCACGGCGACCGAGATCTGAGTGGACCAGATTTCGGCCGGCGAATGCTCCACCCAGCCGGCCTGGGGGAAGATCTGCTCGAACTCCTTCTGGGCCACGGAGAGAATAGCTCCGGCGCCGTCAAACACGATGGCGCGGCTGGAGGTGGTGCCTTGATCCAAGGAAAGTAGATATGCCATGCGAATGTAAGGCAGTTTAGCGCATGGCTCGGGAGAACTGTATGCTTGACTGAATGGAGGCCGGTGCTTTGGAGGAGAAGCGGTCGATCGCCGGATGGCTGGCTCTGCTGGTTTGCGTCCTGGTTCTGCAGTGGGCCGGAGGCGCCTGGCGGGCCGATTTTGCAGGGCATCCGGATGAGGCCGGGCACGCCGTTACCGGACTCATGGTACGCGACTACGTGGCTGCCGGCTTTCCGGCCGACCCGATGGGATGGGCGAGAATTTACTATTCTCACTATCCGAAGATCGCACTGGGCCACTGGCCGCCGCTGTTTTACGTGCTGGAAGGCGCATGGCTGCTGATCTTCCCGCCCTCCCGTATCGCCCTCATGGTGTTTGCGGCTTTGTGGGCGGCAACGCTGGCCTGGCTGGTGCAGTTTGAGGCTCGCCGTTGGATGGGCGCCGTGTGGGCGTGGAGCGCCGCGCTGGTGCTGGTGACTCTGCCGGAGATCCAGACGTCGTTCGGCGCGACGATGAGCGATGTGGCATGCGTGGCGTTCCAGTTCGCCGCGTGCCTGGTGCTGATCCGCTATCTGGAGGCGCCGTCGGCCAGGCGTGCGGCGCTGTTCGGAACTCTGGCGGGCGGCGCGTTTCTGATCAAGCAGTCCGCCCTGCCGCTGGCCGCCGTACCGCTGATATCCGTGCTGATGCTGCGGCAGCCACGGGCGATTCTCAACTGGCGGCTATGGTTGGGCGCAGGGGTAACTGCCGTCGTGGCAGGCCCCTGGTACTTGTTTGAGCGGATGCTAATGCCAGGAATCGATTGGGGCATTTGGGCTGGAACCAGAAGCGGCAGGGTGGCGTTCTTCATTCCCCGGATTGACTCAGTGCTGGGGTGGCCGCTGATGCTGGCCGCACTGGTGGGAATCGTTTGGTCGTTATGCCGTCCCAGGCCGGCTGCCGCGGTGATGGCGGCCTTGGCGGTATGCACCGTCGCGTTGCCTTTTTACGTACGAGCCATGCAAGAGCCGCGCCATTTGATGGCGGCCTGCCCGGCGGCGGTTCTGCTGGCCGCATGGGCGCTGCGCGACATGCTTGCGGCTCCGCGCCTCCAGCGGGCGGCTCCCTGGGTGACCGCAGCCGCGTTGCTCGTGCACTCCGCCGCGACGGTCAGGCTGGCAGTACAGCCGGAACTCGGGCTGGGGCGGGTGGCTGCCCAGTTCGCGGCAAGCGACTCACTCCGGCAGGCGCGGATGCTGATTTCCGGCAGCCCGCAGGCGGAGGGCAGCTTTATCACCTCCACGGCTTTGGCTGCGGGCGGCCAGTTGCGCGAGTGCGTACGCGCCGACAAGTTGCTTGCCGAGTCCACCTGGCGAGGTGACGGTTACAGGCCGCTGGTCTCAACGCCTGCAGCGGTGATAGATCGTATCGATCAGATGGGAATCGACATTGTAGTCGCACAGCGGCGCGCACACTCGCGGCCGCACGAGCAGCTGCTGCTACAGGCCTTCTCACCTCCGCCCCCGGGCTGGCGAGGCTTAGATCCAGTTGGCAACCGAGAACTGTATGTTTTTGTTCGTGAGAAGATGTCGGTAAACAGGCCGAGGTTGGAAGTAGACCCGTCGCAGATGCGTTTTGGTGGGAAAGGAAGGCACGCTGACCGGGAGGCCACTCAGCCCGATCGATAGCGCCATCTCATGAGCGCACAACCGGTCCTATCCGTATTGATCACGGCAGGAGATATTCCAGCCCGCGCGGCAAAGTGCCTGGACGCGGTCTTTTCGCAGGAGGGCGCGGAACACTGCGAGGTGATCTTGGCCGATGTCAGCGCGCAGTCGCGGGCGGACTTCTACTTGCGCTGGCCAGGGCTCAAGTACCTTCATGTCCCCGATGCGCCGTACATGGCGGAATCGCGTGTGGCCTGCCTGGAAGCGAGCTCGGCGCCGCTGGTCGCCTTTCTGGAGGACCACACAGTTCCTGAACCCGGCTGGTTGAACGAGATCCTGGCCGTGTTTGAACGGCAGCAGAAAGTGGCGGTGATCAACTACGGCATCCGCAACTCCGACCCGAGCAAGTATGTCACCCGCTGCTACCACCTGATCGACTACGGCCCATGGGCGGACCCGGCGATTGAAGGTCCCATCGAGTACGCCTGCCACCATAACCTGGCCTACCGGCGCCACCTCCTCGTCGAGGAGTTGCGCGGCGACGCCGGGCTGCTGGAGGCCGAGTACCTGGTGCATCGCAGGCTGATGAGCAAGGGCTGGACCCTGTGGCTGGCGGCCAGTGCGATTATCCGCCATGAGACGTGGCAGAACGCGGAAGACGGCATTGAGGCGAACGGCTCCATGAAACGGCTGATCGCACATCTGCGCGCCGGTAGCGAGGGCTGGCAACAGCCGCGCCGCTGGGCTTACGCGTTCGGCATGGTGCTGTGCCCACCGCTGCTGGTGTGGCGAATCGCACGGACTATCATTCCCAGGCCGGGGCTGTGGGGCGAGTTCCTGTACTGTCTGCCGTTGATCGCATACGCCTACTGCCGTATTGCCGTGAACGAGGCGTTCGGCTACGTGGCCGGTCCGGGAGACTCCAAAGCGCGCTTTGCGCATCTTGAGTACGGTGTGGAGAGGCGGTAGTGCCGGCCGCGCCGCGTGTTTCGGTTCTGATCCCCTGCTACCACTCGCACACCACGTTGGGCGCCTGCCTGGCGGCGCTCAAACGCCAGACGATGACCAGCTTTGAAGTAGTGGTTGTCAACTCGTCGCAGGATGCCGAGACCGGGCGCGTGGTTCAACGTGAGATGCCGGAGGCGGTCTTCTCTCAATGCGATAAGCGATTGCTGCCCCACGCCGCTCGAAACCGCGCCGCCGCAATGGCCTCCGGCGAAATTCTGGTTTTCACCGATCCGGACTGCCGGTTGTGCCCCGAGGCGCTGCAGTTGATGGTTCGCGCCATCGAGTCGGGCCACGACCCTGTCGGGGGTGCGGTTGAAGGCGAGGACGCGGACGGTTGGTTTCTGCGAGGAGTGCACTACTGCAAGTTCTCCTGGTGGCTCTCCGGCGGCTGGGCCGAAATCCGCCCCGATGTGCCGACGGCGATCGTCGCCTATAGCCGGGATCTCTGGTTACGGGTGGGGCCGTTCATGGAAGAGTACTTTTGCGGCGACACGCTGCTCAGCTACCGTCTGCTGGAACTGGGATGCCGGCCGTGGTTCGAGCCGCGCATACGGGTCTGGCACACCCATCGGTGCAATCTGCGCGGCTTCCTGGCGGAGCGGTATCAACGGGGCGCGGACTTCGGCCGAGCGCGCTGGCGGTTCCAGTCGTGGAGCCGGGCGAGACTGGCGCTCTACCTCGCCGCCGTTCCCGCGCTGCCGGCCGTGATGGCGGGCAGGTCATTACGTTACTCAGCCGGGTCTGGGCGGCTCCTAGAGGCGCTTGGCGCGCTCCCACTGATCTTCTCCGGCAACGCGGCCTGGTGCCTGGGGGAAGCCGTTTCCCATTGGAGAGGCCTGTGGCGGAATTCCTGACGGTGGCGGTCTCCTGGCTTGTTCCGGCGCTGCTGGTGCTGTACGCGTTCAGGCGCATGTGTTTCGCCGGCGCGGCGCTGCTCCGGCCTCGTGAGAGCCCCCCGGCGGCCTGCTTCCCCGTCGCCGTCCTGGTGGCGGCCCACGACGAAGAGAAGCTGCTGCCGGAATTGCTGGGCGCGCTGGACCGGCTGGATTATCCGCCGGAATTGCTGCGCTTTGTCGTGGTGAATGACGGATCATCAGACCGAACGGGAGCAGTATTACGGGAGTGGGCATCCGCCGCTCCGCGCCGCTTCCTGGTGGATCTGCCCGAGTCGGTGGGCAAGGCGGCGGCGCTGAACGCGGCTTTGAACCACACAGGTGACGCGAGCCTCGCCGCCGTCTACGACGCCGACACCGTGCCCGAGCCGCGGGCCCTGCGGGCGCTGACCGGGGTGTTCGTGGATCCCCGGACGGCGGCATCGACCGGCCTACGGCTGCCGCGGCTGGCCACTTCCGGGCCGCCGGCGCGCTATGCCGCCCTGGAGAGCCTGGTGTATCAATACGTGACGCTGGCAGCCAAGGACAGGCTTGGGCTGAATCCACCGACCATTGGAGCCAACTGCTGTTACCGTCTGGGGGCTCTTCGCGCGATCGGCGGCTTTCCCCCGGGCTCATACAGCGAGGACATCGAGGTATCGCTGGCACTGGCGGCGACCGGCTGGCGCACTCGCTTTGTGAGCGAGGCGCGAGCCCAGAGCCTGGTGCCAGGGACGCTCCGGCATTTCGTCCAACAACGGCTCAGGTGGAGCGCTGGGCTTCGGCGTAGCGCGCGCCGCGCCCGCGGGATGGAGGCCTGGGCTACCTCCACCGGCTATGCCGATCGAGCACTGGGCTTGATCTGCGCGCTGTCCATCGCCGCGGGCCTGACCAGCCTCGCATGGATGCTGCTTTGGATCGCACCGCAGGTGATTTCGGCCTGCATCGCGTTGAGCCGCGCCCCCAGGTTCACCTCTCCCCTGGCATTGCTGGCGGCCCTAGCCATGATGGCGCCGGTGGACCTGGCTGTCAGCGTCTTCTCTGCCTTGACCAGACACAGGCCGGGCACTCTTGGCTGGAAGCCGCTTCGCGGCTGACCCTCGAAAACGACCAGTTCCAGCGGAATTTTGTACGTGGTTGTTCTGGTACCACGATCCATCGAACGCGGGACTCGACTGCATCCTCTCGCCGGGTAGGCTCTAGTACCGACCCGCCAGAGTACTACGTTTGGCCCATTTTCTGGCCCCTCTGGCTCCCGGAACGGACCGAGCGGCACTTCCGGCCGCTCGCAGTTCCAGTATTGACGACCCTCCTCGCGAACAAGACCGGAGCCTATTCTCGCACTGTCGGCGCCTTTCCAAACGGGTTTAGTGCCCGTAATAGCAACGGGAGGGCAGCCCTTGAAACTGGAGCCAATACACATCATGAAAAAAACTCTCACCCTCATCGCTCTCGGGTTGCTGGTTGCTGCTTTCGCGTCCGCCACACCCCTTCCCCTCAGCTATACCAACCATGTCGTCGGTGTCGAAATCACCGGCCATCCGCTGGTGACCACCGGCGGAGGCGGCATGTTCACCTCCAAGATCTACAGTGGATACAACTTCGGCACGGGCGCGGGTACGGGCGCTTTTACTCTGGCCGACCTCTTCTGCATCGACATCGACAACGGCCTGAGCGGACCGAATCCCTACGCGGGCTACATCGTCGCACTCGGCAACTGGACGGCCGGCGACCTTTCGCACGTCCAGAAGTCCGGCTCCACGTTTGTCAACAATAACGGCACATACTCCGCCCAGCAGCGCTACCAGGCAGCGGCGTACATCCTCGAAAACTACATGTACGGCTCGGGCTCGGGCTACACCAACGACCAGATTCAGGCCGCACTGTGGCAGTTGCTGGACGTGCCCGGTTCCGGCAGCGCCGGTTCTCCGGTCGCCGGCGGGCTCTACTACATCGCCCTGAACTACATCTCGAGCCACGCGAGTTACGGCTACGGCCAGTGGGCCGTGGTGAGCGGCATCGTGGACATCAACGGCAGCCTCGAGTGTCTTCCCGACAAGCAGACGATGCTGGTCCGCCTCGGTGGCAGCCCAGTCCCCGAACCCGGCACCTACGCCATGATGGGAGCAGGCTTGCTCGGCTTGGCGTTTATCCGCCGCCGCAAGGCCTAGCCCCCGGATTCTCTCTCCCGGCGCGGTTCCCGCAGCCTGGAGCCTCGGAACGCCAAACGCCCGCGCGAAGCGGGCGTTTGGCGTTTTCCGCGTTTGCTCAGGCACTATAATGGCTGCCATGTCTTCGCCGGGAGATAGAC